>DASVVF010000576.1:0-4218 GCA_036386695.1 Catenuloplanes sp.
GATGAAGTTCGGACCACCCTGACCCTGACTGCTCACCAGGCGCGCGTTCGCCTCGGCGATCTGGGTGTTGAGCAGCTCCAGGTTGCGGGTGATCTCCGCCTGCGCCTGCGCCGGGATCGCGGGCAGGTCCGCCTCGCTGACCGCCGGGCAGTTCACCGTCGGCGCGGCACCAGCAGCCGCGTTGCCACCGGCGTTCTCGTTGCCGCCGGCGTTGCCGTTTCCGTTGCCGCCAGCGTTGCCGTTACCGTTGCCGCCAGCGTTGCCGTTGCCGTTACCGTTGCCGCCAGCATTGCCGTTTCCGCCCGCGTTTCCGTTTCCGCCCGCGTTGGCGTTGCCGGCATTGTTGAGCGTGCACGGGGCGAGCTTCTCCAGGCCTTCCGGCTTGGCGGCGTTACGCCCGATCGCGGTCTCCATCCGGTTCAGGGTGGCGACGCGCTTGTCCTCCAGCGGACCGAGGATCGCGTTCTGGATGAAGTTCGGACCACCCTGACCCTGACTGCTCACCAGGCGCGCGTTCGCCTCGGCGATCTGGGTGTTGAGCAGCTCCAGGTTGCGGGTGATCTCCGCCTGCGCCTGCGCCGGCACGGCCGGCAGCTGCCCGGAGACGGAGGGACAGGACACCGTCGGAGCCGCGTCGCCGGTCGCGGCCCCCGCGACCCCGAGACCGACGCCGAGCAGCGCGACCGCGACTCCGGCCGTGCCGACAACCTGCCAACGACGTACATTGCGACCCTCAACGTGGGGACGACTCCGCGATGATGAGAAACGTAGGGACATGCGCCTGACAACCCAACCCTTCTAGAAGCAGGTACCGGTGCGGCTCTCGAGCGCCAACGCCACCGGTGGGCCGGTCGACCCGCATCCGGCGACCGCCCCAGCGTGGCGTCACCGGCTGCTCCGGATGTATCGATGAGGCGTCGTGGCGGCACTGGCGCCGTCCACCCTCGCCCATCAGTACGGGAGTGACCCGGGGCATAGTTCAAATCAGATTTGGTGACTGAATTCATGGGCCTGTCATTGAACCTTTGGCGCGGATCCGCGCGTGCCGACAATTGCCCTGGTCGCCGGTTACCGGTTCACCACGGTGTGTAAAAGTCGCCACTGTACTTACCAATAGGTGCGAAGATCGCGGGTTCCGTTGACCCGGGTGTTGCGCCTAGCGTCGTAAGGAACCTGCGCCGTGCCCATTCGCGTTGTCGCCGTACGCGGCTGGGCCGACGCCCTCGGAAAAGGAGGTGGTCACCGTGCGGCGATCGGCTGCCCGGCTCTGCACCATCCTGGTGGTCCTCACCGGGCTCTCGGCGATCCACGCCGCCCCAGCATCGGCGGTGGTCGCCGGCTTCGCTGTGCAGATTACCGAGCTTCCCGCCCGGTTCACCGCCGGCGGCGGTCCCGAGACGATGACGGTCGTGGCGTCGCAGCGCGACGGCGAGCGCTGCGTGAAGGTCCGCTGGTCGATGGTGATGCAGGTGACCGGCATGCGGCTGGACCAGGTAGCGGTCGAGCGGGTGGAGGACACCGGCTCCTTCCCCCTGACCGTCCAGTCCGACGACGACACCGCCCGGCTCACCGACGTGCGGCTCGACCCCGGCAACCTGTGCCCGAACCGGACCGTCACCGCGCGGTACGAGGTCGCGGTCGCCGCGGGGGTCACCGACGGCACCGTGGCCTTCCAGGCCGAGGCCTACGACGCCAACGAACGGTTGCTGCAGCGGACCACCGCCCGTCGCGACGTCGGGTCCGGTCAGCTTCGCCCGACGCCGACCCCCACCTCGTCGTCGTCCTCGCCCACACCGACTCCCACGGAATCCGGCGACGACGAGCCGGTGGATGGGGCGGCCTCCGGCGCCCCGGTCGAGGCGGGCGCTGACCAGGCCGGGCCGGGCGTCCAACGCAACACCTCGCTACCGGTCGGCCAGAGCTCGCCGAGCACCACCTCCGGCCTGGCCGTGGTGGGCCTGGTGATCGGTGGAATCTTCATCTTCCTCGGAGTCGGCCTGCTGTTGCGGCTGCGCCGTCGGACCGAGAGCGGCGCGGAACCGGGTGGTCGGTTCGCGGCCTACCGGAGGCGTCGCTACTCGTAGTCGGTCGCCGGGTGTCGCCGTTCGGGTGGCCCCGAACGGCGGTACGGCCGGACGACGGCTGACGAGTGGGCATACCCCCGCCCGACCTTCACGCCGGGCCCCATCGTCGGGAACACTGCCGCGGTCATGGGGTCAGGCCCCGCCCCGCCTCCGCCGGCGGCGCGGGGCCTGACCGACCGGTTCCGCTCCTGCCAGCCGCGCAGGGGTCGACGACGGTGACGACAGCCCGAGGGGGTGGTCACGTGGGTCCGGATCCGCCGGGCTCGTGGTCGTACGCGGCCGCCAGGTGGCGGCGCGTCGGCGCGGGACCGCTGCTGCGCGACCCGCTCCTGCAGGCTCTCCTCGCGTTGAGTCTCGTCTCCAGCGGCTGGCTGCTGTGCTGGCCGGCCGGGATCGCCCTGCAGGTGCAGGTCTTCTGGATCCTGCAGGTACCACTGGACGTGGCCCTGTGCGTCCTGGCGCTGCGGGTGAGCCGGTCAGCCGGGGTGACCGACGTCGTCCGACAGTTCTGGTACGCGCTCGCCGGCGCGGGCGCCGTGTTCACCGTCGGCGACCTGTGGCAGACCGTCAGCACCATCCGCGACCCGAGAAGCGAGCAGGTCGCCGGCGGCGGCGTACAGACCCTGGCCTTCACCGCCGGACTGGTCGCCGTCGTCGTGGTGATGCTGCGTTACCCGGTAGCCGTGGCCGGCGCCGGGCGCGAGCGGCAACGCTTCTACCTGGACGCCGCCACCGTGCTGGTCGGCGGCGCGGTTCTGGCCTGGTGTTTCGCGGTCGACCCGGCCACCGGCGGCGGTGACCTGATCGCGATCCTGGTCGGCACCGGCGTGGTGCTGGTGGCCGCCTTCGCCGCGGTGAAGATGGTGCTGACCGGCTGCGCGCCGATGACCATCACCGCCGCCACGCCGATGATCGCCGCCGCGTTCCTGCAGGGCATCGGGGTCTTCGTCACCCCCACCCAGCCCGGCACGGCGGTACCGGCCTGGGTCATGGTGCTGCGGCTGGCTCCCTCGGTGCTGATGGCGGTCGGCCCCCGGATCCAGGAGCTGCGGGCCCGCCAGGACCCGGCCAGCTTCGCCCCACACCGCCGCCGGGCGTACAGCCTCCTGCCGTACCTGGCGGTCACCGTCACCTTCGTGGCCCTGATCACGATCATGCCGGAGGGCGTGGACGCACGCCGGATCGGCGTGGTGGCCGGCACGGTCGCGATCACCGCGTTGGTGGTGGCCCGGCAACTGCTGGCGTTCCATGACAACGCCAGCCTGATCAGTCGGCTCGACGCGGCGCTGATCGACCTGCGCGAGCACGAGAAGCGGCTGCGGGAACAGGCGTCGTACGACGTGCTGACCCGGCTGGCCAACCGGGCGGAGTTCGCCGAGAAGGTCACCGCCGCGCTGGCCGCCACCGACCGGCGTGACCACCTGGCGTTGCTGCTGATCGACCTGGACGACTTCAAGGCCGTGAACGACACACTCGGCCACGGCGTCGGCGACCAGGTGCTCGTCTCGGTCTCCGAACGCCTACGCTCGGCGGTGCGCAGCCAGGACCTGGTCGCCCGCCTCGGCGGCGACGAGTTCGCCATCCTGCTGCACCGGGCACCGGGTGGGCAGGCCGGCGAGACGGCCCAGCGCATCCTGCAGACGCTGATCCGCCCGGTAACCGCCGGCGGGCACGATCTGTTGATCCACGCCAGCATCGGGTTGGCACACGCCACCGGGGGCGACGACCTGGACTCGCTGCTGCGGCACGCCGACATCGCGATGTACGCGGCGAAGGACCGCGGCAAGAGCGGCTGGGCCGAGTACTCGCCCGAGATGGGGGCCCGGATCCTGGAGACGGTCAAGCTCGGCGCCGAACTTCGCGAGGCGGTCGACGCGGGCGACTTCCACCTGCTCTACCAGCCCATCGTGCGGCTGCCCGGCGGGCAGATGGTGGGCAGTGAGGCCCTTGTCCGTTGGCACCACCCGCAGCACGGGCTGGTGGCGCCGGGCGACTTCATTCCGGTCGCGGAGAGCACCGGGCTGATCGTGCCGCTGGGGCGGTGGCTGATGCGCGAGGCGTGCCGGCAGGCCGCCGAGTGGCGGGCGCGGTACGCCGACCTGGCCCCCGCCGGGGTCAGCGTCAACGTCGCCGG
>DASVVF010000577.1:0-5507 GCA_036386695.1 Catenuloplanes sp.
GGCGAGGGGAAGGTCCGCGGCCGGCACGATCATCGGGGCCAGGTGTCGGCCCAGGGCCTCGGCGGCGGTGTACCCGTACCGCTGTTCGGCGGCCGGATTCCAGTAGCGGACCCGGCTCTCCAGGTCGGTCACCACCACCGCCTGGCCCATGGCGCCGAACGCCCGCCGGTAGAACGGGTCGGACAGTTCATCGTGCGTGCTGGTGGCGCCAGCGTCTGCGGTCACGGCTCTCGCTCCGATCCGACGGGTGGTGCCCGGGCCACAGCATCGGTGCCACCGGGTGCCCGGGATCGGCGCGCCGAGATCCTGCCCTACTCTGTATAGCCCCAGATCAGAAGCGATTTCGCAAAACGGTCATTCTGCTCCCAGCGGCCGGAGCCGCTCCGCCCCGTCCCGGCCGCCCCGTCCCGGCCGCCCCGCCTGCCCGCCCCTCCCGGTCCCGCCCACCACTGGGGCGGCGTCGCCGTAGGGTACGGGCGTTGATCGCCAGCGAGGGAGGCGCAGTGGACATGCTGCACGTACGGGTCATCGCTCCACCGGCCCTCACGGCGCGGGTGGAGAAGATGCTGGTGGCCGACGACGCGGTGATCCACCTGGTGGTGCTGCCCGGCGCGGCCCGCTCGCCGGCCGGTGATCTCCTGCAGTGCGACGTGGTCCGGGAGGGGGCCAGCGCGCTGCTCGAACGGCTGCGCGCGCTCGGGCTCGACCGCGACGGGTCGATCGTCGTCGAGCACGTCGACATCGCGCTGTCCGCCGCGGCTGAGCGCGCCGCCCGACGGACCCCCGGGCTCGGCGTCGACGCTGTGGTCTGGCACGAGATCGAGCACAAGACCGGCGAGGAAACCCAACTGTCGGTGGCGTTCCTGGCCTTCATGACCGTGGCCACCATCATCGCGGCCATCGGGGTCCTGCTCAACCAGCCGATCCTGATCGTCGGGTCGATGGTCGTCGGACCGGAGTTCGGACCGCTGGCCGCGCTGTGCATCGGGCTGGTCCAGCGCCGTGGTTATCTGATCCGTCGTTCGGCGACGGCGCTGCTGATCGGATTCCCGTTCGCCATGGCGCTGACCGTCGGCGCGACCTGGCTGCTGACCGCCGCCGGCCTGATCGACCGGTCGATGCTGGCCGACGAACGGCCGCTCGTCGACTTCATCTGGCGCCCGGACGCACTGTCGTGGGTGGTCGGGTTCCTCGCCGGGGTTGCCGGGATGCTGTCGCTGACCTCGGCGAAGTCCGGCACCCTGGTCGGCGTGCTGATCTCGGTGACCACCGTTCCAGCGGCGGCCAACGCGGCCGTCGCGATCGCTTACGGGGTGCGGGAGGAGGCCACCGGCTCCGCCCTGCAGTTGGTGATCAACGTGGCGGCCATCATCGTCGCCGGGGTGCTGACGTTGGTGGTGCAGCAACTGGGCTGGAAGTGGACCAGCCGAAGGCGTACGGCGCGCGGTACGACCGACCGGCCCTCCTGATCGCGGGTGCGGTCCGCGACCAGGAGTGAACCGGTTCAGGTGGGGAACTGCAGTGGCGACGCTGATCGACGATCAAGGGGGATCCCATGGTGACGTCGCCGCGACCGCCGGCGAGCCGTCAGCACCGGGTGCTGGGGCCGCTGGCCGAAGCGCTGGTGACCCTGGCCGGGACTCCGGACGACGCCTCGGACATCGCCGATCTGTTCGTCACGGTTGCCCGGCTGAGCGCCGACCTGGTCGCGCCGGTGAGTTACGCGTCGGTCACCGTGATCCGCGAGGGTGCCGGCACCACCGTCGCCGCCAGCAGTGACCTCGCCGCCGCCGTCGACCGGGCGCAGTACGCCGACGGGAGCGGTCCCTGCCTGGAGGCCCTCGACGTGGGCGCCCCGGTCGGGGTGGCTGACGTCGCGGCCACCATGAACTGGCCCGGGTTCCGCGACCAGGCGTTCCGCCTGGGACTGCGGGCCTCGCTGTCCATTCCGCTCTTCGCCGGCAGCGGCGTGCCCGTGGCGGTGCTGAACCTCTACGGTCACGACCCCACCGGCATGGCGCCGCTGACCTCGCGGGTGTGGGCGGTCTACAAACCACGCCACCCGGGTCCGGACAACGAGGACCGGGAACCGCTGGATCCGGGCGGCGCGGACCTGATCGCCGGGCTGACCGGGGCCTTCGCCGTGCGCGCCGTCGTCCAGCGGGCCATCGGCGTCATCATGGCCGGTGGGAACCACACCCCGGACGCCGCCTACCTGATCCTGCGGGTGCGGGCGGCCGAGGTCGGCGTCACCCTCGTCCGGGCCGCGACCGACATCCTGGCCGAGCCGGCCTGACAGCGACCACCGTCGGCGGGCCGCTCACCGTCGTGGTCCGCGTGCCGGGCGGTGAGTCGCACCCGCGCCCCACGCCGTCAGAGCCAGTCCCTACGCCGGAAGACCAGATAGAGCACAGTGGACAGGACGACGATGAGGGCGGTCGACGACAGCGCCCCCCAGTGGGTGCCGTTGCCGGGATACGGCACGTTCTGGCCGTAGAATCCGGTGACCGCGGTGGGGACGGCGATGATCGCCGCCCAGCTGGTCACCTTCTTCATGACCAGGTTCATCCGGTTGCCCTGGACGGTCAGGTTTGTCTCGACGGTCGTGGCGACCAGGTCGCGCAGGGACTCGGTCCACTCGCTGACCCGCAGGACGTGGTCGTAGACATCCTGGTAATACGGTGTCATCGCCTCCCCGACGATATGCGCGTCGCGGCGGAGCAGGCTGTTGAGGACCTCGCGCATCGGCAGCACCACGCGACGCAGCCGCACCAGGTCCCGGCGCAGCTGGAAGGAGCGCCGTTGGACCATCTGGATCTGCGACCGGCGATCGTCGAAGAGCAGTTCCTCCAGCTCTTCGATGGCCTCGTCGAGCCGCTGCACGGCCGCGAAGTGCCCGTCGACCAGGTGGTCGAGCAGACCGTGGAGGAGGAACGCGACACCGTACCGGCCGAGATCGGCCGAGGTGTCCCAGCGGGCCAGCACCGGCGCGATGTCGAACCGGTCGTCCTTGCGGATGGTGACCAACGCCCGGTCGGTGATGAACGCCGCGATCTCGTTCACCTCCAGCCGGGTCGCCCCGGCGTCGAGCGAGATGGCGTACGCGCTCAGGAAGAGGTGGCCGGGGTACCGGTCCAGCTTGGGACGCTGATTCTCCTGGCCGGCATCCTCGACGGCCAGTTCGTGCAGGTCGAACTGCGTGTTGACCAGGTCGAGGTCGTCGGCGGTGGGCCGGAGCACGTCAAGCCAGACCACCGAACCGGGGTCGGCGAGATGCCCGGCGATGTCGGCGACCGGGAAGTCCCGCGACACGCAGGTGCCGTCCCGGTACAGCCGGGTCCGGACCCGGGGGTCGGCGGCGGGACCGGTCCCGGACGGGCTGTGGCCGGAGACGCCCGGAATGCTGACCATTGGCTCCCGTCCCATGCCGGCCGACGTCGGCCCGTCCCGGTGTCGGCACGGGTCGCGCCGCGTAACGGTCGGGAACCGACTCTACGCCTGCCGGCCGCCTCCGTGTGCGGTCAAAGGGCCGGACGCACCCGGGTGAATCAGGGCGAACCGGCATCCGTCCGGCCGCTCGGACGGCGCGGCGGTACAGTGCCGCCGTGACCGATCACGTAGCCGCCTGCACGCCCGTCCTGTACGTGGCGGACCTGACCACCGCGAAGAGCTTCTACGAGGTTCTGGGCTATCGGGAGCAGATCGCCGGTGACGACGAGGATTGGCAGTACGCCTACCTGAAGTGCGGCGATTTCGGTCTGTTGCTGGCCAGTGGTGGGGCGCCCGCCGGTCCGCAGGCCGGGCCGGTGGTGTTGTACCTGCAGGTGCACAACGCCGATGCGGCGCACGCGGCGTTGCGGGGGGCCGGTGCGTCGGTCGAACACCTGGGCTACCCGGACCACGCCCCGGGAGGCGAGCTCAAGGTGGTCGACCCGGACGGACACGGCCTGATGCTCGGGCAGGTGACCGGGGTGCCGCCGGCCGACCGGGTCGCCACGGACGGTTCCCAGGACCGGTCGAGTGTGTTGCGGCGGGCCGCCGACGCGGCGCGCCGCCGGGGGTTGGCCCCGCCGCGCTGTCAGTTGCCCGATACCGGCGGTAGGTCCTGCCCGGAGCCCGCGGAGGTCAAGCTGGCCGATTCGTGGGGCGACTCGGTCTGGGGCTGCCTCCCTCACGCCGAGGACCTCATGATCAACACTCGGGCCGCATTCCTGGCCAACGAGGACTCCGACGGCATCGCGGCGTACCTGCGCCGGCGCCAACGCGGGCCGGTCGCCTGACCGTCGCGCGCGGGGGACGCACCGCACTCACCCGGCGGCCTGCTGTACCACGAGCAGATCGTTGTCCCGCACCGCGCGCAGCGACAGCGTCCGGTAGCCCTCCTCGTCGAACAGCACGGTGAGTCGGTCGTCCTCCTCGCGCATGACCATCCCCGCGCCCCACTCGGGATGGACCACCCGGGACTGCACCGGAAACCCGGTCTCTCCCGCCGGCACCTCCGCCGCGCCGCCGGCCGCGCAGGTGTCGCAGAACCCGCACGGGCCCGGCTGCTCGGCACCGAAATACCCCAGCAGGAACTGTCGCCGGCAACCCAGGGTGTCGGCGTACCCGCGCATCATCTCCACCCGGGTCTGCTCGACCCGTCGCCGCTGGGCCGCGACGTCGGCGGCTGCGGTGACCGCCTCGGCCACGCCGGTCGACCCGTCCCAGATCAACCCCCGGCCGGTAGCGGTGACGGCGCCGGTCTGCTGCACGAGGTTCAGCGCCCGGGTCACCCGGGCCCGGCTGACGTCGAGCCGGGCGGCGAGATCGGTCACCCTGATCGGGCGGTCCTGGTCGTGCACTGTCTGGGCCAACCTGGCCACCAGGTCCTCGTCGATGGTGCCGGCGGAGAAGAAGCGGGGCAACCGCAGGTCCTCGGGGCGGTAGAAGAGCAGCGCGTAGGCGGTCTCGCCGTCCCGGCCCGCGCGGCCGATCTGCTGGTAGTAGGAGTCGAGTGACTCCGCCGGCCCGGCGTGCACCACGAAACGTACGTCCGGCTTGTCGATTCCCATTCCGAACGCCGACGTGGCGACGACCACCACCCGCTCGGACGCCAGGAACGCGTCATGCACCGCGCGCCGTTCCGCCGCCTTCAGGCCGGCGTGGTACGCGTACGCCTCCAGGCCGCCCGCGCGCAACGCGTCGACGTACTCCACGGTCTCCCGGCGGGTCTGGGTGTACACCAGCCCGGGCGGATCCTCCTGCAGCACCCGCTCCACCAGCGCCCGCCGCTGATCCTCGGCGGTAACCTGCCGGGAGACCTCCAGCCAGATGTTCGGCCGGTCGAAGCCCGTGATCACCTGGGCGGCCCCGCGCATCCCCAGCCGGGTGACGATGTCCTCCCGCACCGGCGGCGCCGCGGTGGCGGTCAGCGCCAGCACGGTGGGATGACCCAACCGCTCGATCGCCTCGCCCAGGCGCAGGTAGTCCGGACGGAAGTCGTGCCCCCACGACGAGACACAGTG
>DASVVF010000578.1:0-6687 GCA_036386695.1 Catenuloplanes sp.
TCGGTCCGAGTTCCGCCATGGTCCGGGAGGCATCCACCGCCTCGCGCAACACCTCTTCGGTGTACTTCACGGTGCGACGGTAATCGTCGCCTGTGACATCCGCGGGTGGCCGTCGCCCGCCGCGGAACAGCGGCGGGCGCCACCGCCGGCGGGTCAGTCGATGCCGAGGTCCCGGCGCAGCTTGGCGACGTGGCCGGTGGCCTTCACGTTGTAGAGGGCCCGCTCGATCCGGCCGTCGCCGTCGATCACGAAGGTGGACCGGATGACCCCGGTGACGGTCTTGCCGTACATCTGCTTCTCGCCGTAGGCGCCGTAGGCGGTCAGGACGGCCTTGTCGGTGTCGGAGACCAGCGGGAAGGTGATCGCGTCGTGTTCACGGAACTGGGCCAGTTTGGCCGGCTTGTCCGGAGAGATGCCGATGACCTCGTAGCCGGCCGCCTGCAGTGACGCCAGCGAGTCGCGGAAGTCGCAGGCCTGGGTGGTGCAGCCGGGGGTCATCGCCGCCGGATACGCGTACAGCACGACCCGCCGGCCGCGCAGATCCTTGAGGGAGAGGTTGTCGCCGGTGTCGGTCGGCAGGGTGAAGTCGGGCGCCGGGTCGCCGGCGTTCAGGCGGGCAGCATCGGTCATGGGGCGACCATAACCGGTGGTCGGCCACCCGGATACGACCGCGCCGCCACGTTGTTGCAAGATATTGGCAATAACGTGGAGCTGCCAATAGTCTGGGCGAGCCGGCGCCCACCCCCTGCGCCGGCAGGGGAGGGGCGATGCACCACGTAGCGATGCACATTCAGAACGGCGTGCTCGACGGTCCGGTGTCGCTGGCGTACGCGCTGGTCGCTGTGCTGGCGTTCGCGTTCTGCGTAGCCCGGGGCCGCCGCGACCTCGACGACCGACTGGCGCCGATGGCGGGCCTGGTGGCCGCCTTCATCTTCGCCGTGCAGATGCTGAACTTCCCCGTGCTGCCGGGCGTCAGCGGTCACCTGCTCGGCGGCACCCTGGCCGCCCTGCTGGTCGGCCCGTGGGTCGGCGCGCTGTGCGTGTCGATCGTGCTGGTCGTGCAGGCGCTGGTCTTCGCCGACGGCGGCATCAGCGCCCTCGGCGCGAACATCACCAACATGGCGCTGGTCGGCACCGCGGTCGGCTACCTGCTGATCGCCGTGCTGCTGCGGGTGCTGCCGCGCACCCCGGCGGGCCTGGCGATCACGGCCTTCGTCGCGTCCGTGCTCAGCGTGCTGGCCGCCTCGCAGAGCTTCGTGCTGCAGTACGCCCTCGGTGGCGCCACCCAGCTTGAGGGCTACGGGCTCGGCGCCGTCGCGACCGCGCTGGGCGGCACCCACCTGCTGATCGGCATCGGCGAGGGGCTGATCACCGCGACCACCGTGGTGACCGTGGCGAAGACCAGACCCGATCTGGTGTACGCGTTGCGCGGGTTACGCCGCGAGCTGCCGGCGGCCCCGTCGGTTCCGGTGGGGAGTGTCGCGTGAACGCCCCGACGACCGGTACTACCCGGATGGCCGGATTCCTGCTCGGCGGGCTGCTGGTGGCATTGCTGCTGGCCGGCGTGGTCAGCAACTTCGCCGCCGAGGCTCCGGACGGGCTCGACGCCACCATGACCCGCGGCTGCACCACGGACGCGGCGGGGGAGATCACCGGCGGTAGCTGCATCGCGCAGGGCGCCCGGGACCACGAGCTCGGCGGCAGCCCGCTGGCGGACTACGGCGTCAGCGTCGTGGGCGCCGGCCCGCTGTCGACCGGGCTGGCCGGGGTGACCGGGGTACTGCTCACCTTCGGCCTCGCCTGTGGGCTGTTCTGGCTGTCGCGCCGCCGCCCGACCAACCCCGCCGGCCCCGCCGGCAGCGCCGGCCCCTACGGAAGCGCAGGCCCCTACGGAAGCGCAGGCCCCGCCGGAGAGGGCGGGTCGAGCGGGAAGGTCGCCGGGTCGCCCGCCCGCGCACATGGCGGCAGAATCACGCAGCGCGCCGGTCGGGAGTAGACGGTGGGGGCGGGACATCCGCATGTCCTGCACCTCGACCGGGACAGTGTCGTGCACCGGTTGCCACCCGAGGTCAAGATCGCCGCGATGGTCGGTTTCACCTTGGCGGTGGTGGCCACGCCACGGGAGGCGCTGTGGGCCTTCGGGGTGTACGCGGTCCTGCTCGCCGTCGCCGCGACCGCCGGTCGGGTGCCGCCCGGCTGGCTGGCCCGCCGGGCCCTGATCGAGGTGCCGTTCGTCGTGCTGGCCGTGGCCCTGCCGTTCCTCGGCACCGGCGAGCGGGTCAGCTGGCTGGGACTGCAGCTGTCCGTCGACGGGCTCTACGGCGGGTGGAACATCGTCGCCAAGGGCACGCTGGGCGTACTCGCGTCCCTGATCCTCGCCGCCACCACCACCATGCGTGACCTGATCATCGGCCTGGACCGGCTGCGCTGCCCGCAGATTGTCACCCAGATCGCCACCTTCATGCTGCGCTACCTGGACGTGCTCGTCGGTGAGGCCCGGCGGATGCGGGTGGCGCGGCTGTCACGCGGCGACGACCCCCGGTTCCTGTGGCAGGTGCGCGGCTACGCCGCCGGGGTGGGCGCGCTGTTCCTGCGGGCGTTCGAGCGCGGCGAACGGGTGTACCTGGCGATGGTGTCGCGTGGGTACGACGGGCGGATGCCGCTGGTGTGGCGCTCCGGGGGCGCCGGGGTGCGGCACTGGGCGGCGGCGGCGCCGATCCCGGTGGCGGCCGCCGTCACCGCGGTCACCGCGCAACTGCTGGCGTGAGGCGGCCCGGCTGACATGATGCGGGACGTGGACCAGCTTTCCCTGGACGTCCGGGGGCTGCGGTACGCCTACCCCGACGGCCATCAGGCGCTGCACGGGGTCGACCTGGCGGTGCGTCGCGGTGAACGGGTGGCCCTGCTCGGGCCCAACGGTGCCGGCAAGACCACCCTGGTGCTGCACCTCAACGGGATCCTGACCGGCGGCGGGGGCTCGGTGAGCGTGGGCGGGCTGACCGTGGACCGCGACCGGGCGACGCTGGGCGAGATCCGGCGTCGGGTGGGCATCGTCTTCCAGGACCCGGACGACCAGTTGTTCCTGCCGACGGTCGCCGAGGACGTGGCGTTCGGCCCGGCCAACCTGGGACTGCGCGGCGCCGCGCTCGACCAGCGGGTGGCCGAGGCGCTCGCGGCGGTGGGCATGGAAGCGCATCGCGACCGGGCCCCGCACCACCTGTCGTACGGGCAGCGCCGGCGGGTCGCGGTGGCCACCGTACTGGCGATGCACCCGGAGCTCCTGGTGCTCGACGAACCCTCGTCGAACCTGGACCCGGCCGCCCGTCGGGAGCTGGCCGAGATCCTGTCGGGCCTGCCGGTGACGCTGCTGATGGTGACCCACGACCTGCCGTACGCGATGGAGTTGTGCGACCGGTCGGTGATCCTGGACAGCGGCCGGGTCGTCGCCGACGCGTCGACCACCGAGGTGCTGGCCGACGCGGCCCTGCTGGCCCGGCATCGGCTGGAACTGCCGCACGGCTTCGACCCGACGTTGGCCGCGGCGCAGCTCGCCGAGCGGCGACGGTAGACCGGGGGCCCCCGCGCCGACCCCCGCCTCCCGTCACTGGCCGCCGGTCTGCGGTGGTTGGGTCGGGTCGGTCTGCGGTGGTTGGGTCGGGTCCGCCGCCGCGGCGGCCGCCCGGGAAGCCGCGCCCAGGCGCAGCACCCCGGCGGCGGCCAGTCCGGCGCCGATCCCGACCACGGCGAGCACCATCAGCCGCGCCGACCAGGCCGGCCCCGGTATCGGGGCGATGGCCCGGCCGAAGACGGCCACGTTCGGCAGTCCGGCGAACGCCGCCAGACACACCCCCGCCAGGGCCAGCGCGAAGTCACCGGCCTGCCGGCCGGCCAACGCGAACACTCCGGCGGCGACCGCCGTGAGCCCGGTGAGTACGGTCCACACCTGGCCCAGCAGCAGCCCGAGCGCGAAAGCCCCCGGGCCGGCGGCGCCGGCATCGACCTCGCGGGCCACCGCGTACCCGACGGCGACCAGGCCGCCGGCGACCGCCAGCACGGCCAGGGTGTTGCCGGTGGCCGCCCGGCCAGCGGCGAGCGACCCGAGCGCGCCCACGACCGCGGCGGTCAGCAGGGTGGCCGCCCACCAGAGGGCCGCCATCGGTGGCGGCTGCCAATCCAGGGTGCCGTGGACGGTGACGGTGCCGGTGCCGTCGCGCAGCGGCACGGTCCAGTCGCGGATCCGGTGGGGCCGGGTCGGGTCGGCGGCGACCTGTGGTGGCGGCGCGGCGGTCATCCAGTGGGTGCGGTGGTCGTGCCAGCGGGCCACCGGCTCGTCGGACGTCTTGCGCCACTGCGGCGGCCGGGTCGCATCGGCGGTGTTGGGCGGCGGCTGGTTGTCGCCGGCCAGGCTCACGTTCAGGTACGTGGCGGGGGAGCGCACGTTCTCGTAGACGCCGTCCGGTCGCACCTCAAGGTACGGCTCGCCCTGGTAGCCGAGCACCTCGATGGTGCGCCCGGTGCGGTTGCGCAGTTCCAACCGGGCGCCGGCCTCGACGGTGCGCACGGTCAGCCCGTCCACGGTCGGGCTGACGGCGGTGACCACCGTCCGGTAGTCGGTGCCGTTCGGGGCGTCGCCGCCATGTGCCTGCGCCGGCGCCCCGGCCAGCAACGCCCCCGCGACGCCGGCCAGCACGCCGACCAGCGCGGCCCTGCCGGTGCTCATGCGCCGGCTGCGGCGACCGCGGCGGTGAGCGCCGCGGCGGTGGGTTGCTCGATCTGCTTACCGGCGACCAGCACGGTGGGGGTGCCGGAGATCCCGCGGGCGCTGGCCGCCTCGGTGGCCCGCCCGGCCCAGGACCGGTAGGTGCCGTCGCGCACACAGCGGGCGAAGCTGGTGTCGGTGAGTCCCACCGACACCCCGATCTCGATCAGTTTGTCGTCACTGAGGCCGGGGCCGCCCTCCGGTGGCTGCTGGGCGAACAGCGCCTGGTGATACTTGGCGAAGCCGGTCGGGGCGGCGCAGGCCGCCGCCGCGGTGGCCCGGGTGGAGTATCCGGTGGTGGAGTACCCGTCGAGGATGGCGATCGGGTGGTAGACCACCGTCGCCTTCCCCTGGGCGGCCAGCTGCTCCAGTGTGGACCCCGATGCCCGCTCGAATTGGCCGCAGCCCGGGCACAGGAAGTCCTCGTACACATCGATCCTGATCGGACCGTTGCCCAGGGTGAACGCGGTGCCGTTGTCCACGGTGCCCGGTGGGGTGTTGACGGTGTCGGGGCGCTGGCTGGTGTAGATGCCCCACCCGGCCAGGCCGGCCAGCACCAGCGCCGCGACGACCACGACCGACGTCCAGAGGGTACGGCGCCGGCGACGTTCCCGGGCCAGTTGGTCACGGACCACCCGGGCTGCCTGCTGCCGCTCCGCTTTTCTGCTCAACGCGTTCCCCCGTCAGTCTCGGCGCCGTCCCGGTCGCCGTCCAGTAATCCGTCGACGGACAACCTGGAGCGTGGCCACCGGAGTAGAAACCCGGCCAGCAACAGGAAGCCGATGTCGCGCAGGATCTCCGGCAGGTACGCCGGGTCCCGGCCGGCGGCGAGTTCGCCGCCGCGACCGAAGCAGCCGCAGTCGATGGCCAGCCCCCGCGACCACGCCGAGACGATGCCGGCGATGAACACCAGGAGCAGGCCGGCCGAGATCCCCGCCGCCAGCCGGGTGCCCAATCCGGCCAGCAGGAGCAGACCCAGCACGATCTCCACGAACGGCAGCGCGGCGCCGACCACGGTGGCGACCGGATAGGGCATCACCTGGTACGCGTTCACCGCCCGCCCGGATGCCGCCAGGTCACCCACCTTGGCGCCGCCGGCCACCAACCACACCGCGGCCAGCCCGAGCCGTACGGCGGTGGCCAGCCACGGTTGTGCGGAGCGCCACCGCGCCACCCGCTGCGTCAGCACTGTCACGCCTATTAGTCGCAGCGGCGGGCCGGTCGGTTCCCGTCAGACCGATCGGGCTTCGCCGATCGCGGCGACCAGTTCGTCGCGGGCCCGGGCCACCCGGGAACGGATGGTGCCGACCGGGACGTCGTCAACGGCGGCGGCCTCGGCGTACGACAGGCCGAGCAGTTGGGTCAGCACGAAGGCGCTGCGGCGTTCGGCGGGCAGTCGCCGCAGCAGGTCGACGGTGCCGAACTGGTGGGCCGGGTCGGGGTTGCCCGGCTCGGGTTGCCGGGCCAGCCGCTCGGCCAGTCGACGGCGGCGGACCACCGCCCGCAGGTGGTCCGCGCAGGCCCGCCGGGCGATACCCAGCAGCCAGGTGCGGGCACTGGACCGGGCCTGGAAGCCGGCCAGGGCGCGGAACGCCCGCAGATAGGTGTCCTGGGTGAGATCGTCGGCGGTGTCCGGGTCGACCAGGGCGGCGGTGAATCGCCACACCTCGGCCTGGGTCGTGCGGACGAACGCCGCCTGCGCCACCGGGTCGCCGTCGCGGGCCAGCAGCGCCCAGTACGTCGCCGGATCCCCGTCGGCGTCGACCTGTCCCGCGCCGGTGGCGGTGCCGAGGGCATCCCGGCGGTCCGCCTCGTCCCGGCGGTCCGCCTCGTCCCGGCGGTCCGCCTCGTCCCGGCGGTCCGCCTCGTCCCGGCGGTCCGCCTCGTCCCGGCGGTCCGCCTCGTCCCGGCGGTCCGCCTCGTCCCGG
>DASVVF010000579.1:0-12935 GCA_036386695.1 Catenuloplanes sp.
GTCACGGGTGCTGGTCAGCGCCCGCAAGCTGGCCGACCTCGGAGTCTCCGGCGACCCGCTGGAGGCGCCGGCGCAACTGGAGGTGGCCCCCCGCCAACCCCAGGCCCCCGAACTCGTGGACCACCCGCCCCACCTGATCCACCACCCCCCGGTCACCGCACCCCCCACCGAAGACCTCCCCCGCCCCCGCTGACCCAAGGAGCCCGGGGAGCCCAAGGAGCCCAAGGATCTTGGGGATCTTGGTGGTAAGTGGCCCCCTGGGGGGCCGTTCGCTGCCAAGATCGGTGAGGGGGGGTCGAGTTAGGCGGGGTTGCGCAGGGCGGCGGCTTTCATGTCGCGCTTGAGCTCCTGGGGGAGGGAGAAGATGAGGCGCTCGTCGGCGGTGTTGATCTCCTCGACGTCGGCGAAGCCGTGGGTGGCGAGGTGCGCGAGCACCTGCTGGACCAGGTCCTCCGGGACGCTGGCACCGGAGGTGACCCCGACCGTGGTCGCGCCGGCCAGCCACTCGTCGCGGATCTCGGTGGCGTAGTCGACCAGGTGCGCGCCCCGGGCGCCGTTGTCCAGGGCCACCTCGACCAGCCGCACCGAGTTCGACGAGTTGCGGGAGCCGACCACGATCACCACGTCGCAGTGCGGGGCGATCTCCTTGACCACGTACTGGCGGTTTGACGTGGCGTAGCAGATGTCGTCGCTGGGGGGCGACTGCAGCAGCGGCAACCGCCGCTTGAGCCGGGCCACCGTCTCCAGCGTCTCGTCCACCGACAGGGTGGTCTGGGACAACCAGACCACCTTCGCCGGGTCGCGCACCGTGATGTTGTCGGCGCCGTCCGGCCCGTCCACGAGTTGGATGTGCGCCGGCGCCTCACCGGCGGTGCCGACCACCTCCTCGTGGCCCTCGTGGCCGATGAGCAGGATGTCGTAGTCCTCGGCGGCGAACCGCCGGGCCTCGTGGTGCACCTTGGTGACCAGCGGGCAGGTCGCGTCGATGGCCTTCAGGGAACGGGCCCGGGCCTGCTCGTGGACCTCCGGCGCGACCCCGTGGGCGGAGAAGACCACGGTGGCGCCCTCCGGCACCTCCTCGTTCTCCTCCACGAAGATCGCGCCCTGCCGCTCCAGGGTCTGGACGACATGCTTGTTGTGCACGATCTGCTTGCGGACGTAGATCGGGGCGCCGTAGAGCTTGAGGGCCTCCTCGACGGTCTGCACCGCCCGGTCGACCCCGGCGCAGTAGCCACGGGGTGCGGCCAGCAGCACGCGCTTACCGGTCTGGGGAGTCGCCTGCACGTCGGTCACCCAGCCATCGTACGTGCCCCCGGTGGCACCCCGGTCGGGCTCTGCGCCCGGCGCCGGCACGCACCGGCCCGGGACGCCGGGGACGACGCCACCCGTAGGCTGGCCGGCGTGACGCAGCCCGAGCAGAAGAGCACTGCTGAGGAACCGTGGCCGGTGCGGGTGGTCAGCCAGAAGCTCAGTGCCTGGATCGCCAAGCTCGGTTGGGTCTGGGTCGACGGCCAGGTGGCGCAGATCAGCCGGCGCCCGGGGGCCAGCACGGTGTTCCTGACGCTGCGGGACCCGTCGGCCGACCTGAGCCTCACGGTGACCGCCCACCGCGACGCGCTGGACGCCGGCGCGCCGGAACTCGCCGAGGGCGCCCGGGTGGTGCTGCACGCCAAGCCCGATTTCTACGCCGGCCGGGGCACGTTGAGCCTGCGGGCCGACGAGATCCGCCAGGTGGGCCTGGGTGAGCTGCTGGCCCGGCTGGAGAAGCTGAAGAAGCTGCTGGCCGCCGAAGGCCTGTTCGCCCGGGAACGCAAGCGCCGGCCACCGTTCCTGCCGGGCCGGATCGGGCTGCTCACCGGGCGCGCGTCGGCGGCCGAGCGGGACGTGCTCAGCAACGCCCGCCGCCGGTGGCCGCCGGTCGACTTCCGGGTGCTCAACGTGCCGGTGCAGGGCCCGACCGCCGTACCGCAGATCATCGACGCGCTCAAGGTGCTCGACGCGGACGACGACATCGACGTGATCATCATCGCCCGGGGTGGCGGCAGCGTGGAGGACCTGCTGGCCTTCTCCGACGAGGCGCTGTGCCGGGCGGTGTTCGCCTGCCGTACGCCGGTGGTCAGCGCCATCGGCCACGAGACCGACACCCCGCTGCTGGACTACGTCGCGGACGTCCGCGCGTCGACGCCCACCGACGCCGCCAAGCGCATCGTGCCGGACCTGGCCGAGGAGCTGCGGCTGATCCGGATGGCCCGGGGGCGGCTCGACCGGGCGGTGGACAACCTGCTGGACCGGGAGGCGCACCGGCTCGACGGGGTGCGGTCCCGGCCGGTGCTGGCCCGCCCGCACGTGCTGTTGGAGCAGCGCGCCGGTGAGGTCGACGCGCTGCGGGAGCGCGGTGGCCGGTGCCTGGAGCACCGGCTACGGGCGGCCGCCGAGGAGCTGCGGCACACGCTGGCCCGGCTGCGGGCGCTGTCCCCGGCGGCCACCCTGCAACGGGGGTACGCCATCGTGCAACGCGCCGACGGCCACGTGCTGCGCGCCGAGGCTGACGTCTCGCCCGGTGACGAGCTGCGGGTGCGGCTGGCCGAGGGCGAGTTGGCCGCCACGGTCAGCGGATCGTCGACCCGGCCACCGACCAACCGGCGCCGCGTCGCCGACGACGTCACCTGAGGGGATGGCAGTCATGGCAGAACAGCGGAATTCCACCGCTCCCGCCGATGAGCGGCTCAGCTACGAGCAGGCCCGCGCCGAACTGGCCGGGGTGGTGGAGCGCCTGGAGGCCGGCGGCAGCTCGCTGGAGGAGTCGCTGGCCCTGTGGGAGCGTGGCGAGCGGCTGGCCGACATCTGCCAGCGCTGGCTCGACGGAGCCCGCGAGCGCATCGACACCGCCCGGGCGGCCCGCGTCGACGGCGGGTAGCCGCAGGGGTGGCCGCGGTTACTGCAACATCTCGTAGGTTTCCTCGGTCGCCTCTTCGGTTTCCGCGGCCGGCGGCTTCGACGTCGCCGGGGCGGCGCCGTAGCCCGTGTACGTGACGGTCAGGTCGGCCGCCGGGGTGTCGGCGATGGCCGGCATCTTCAACGTCAGGGTGCCCAGTCGCCCCTGGTCGTCCAGGGTGGCCTTGAACGGCACCGATCTGGCGCTCAGGCCCATCTCGGCGATCATGTCGGCGTCGATCAGGGCGCTGTTCTTCAGCGCGGTCAGGTCGGTGGTGCCGGTGTAGCCGCCGTCGGCGTCCCGCCCGGCGGTCAGCACCGCCGCGATGATGCCCCGACCGCCGATCAGGTCGTTGTTGTCCGCGCTGAACTGCACGGTGGGGTTGTCCCTGACCCGGGTCGGGTCGATGTGCTGCCATTTGCCGGAGCCGGGTTGGCCGGCCGGCAGCTCGGGGGTCTTGAGAACGATCTTCGCGTAGATGTCCGGTGCTACGTAGATCAGCTGCGTGTCCTGGGTGAAGTCCTTGGCGCCGATGGTCATCGACGCCCGGGCGCTGTTGGACTTCTTGTCGGCGACGCCCTCGGCCTTCTGTTCGTGGCCGGTGACGGTGTAGGAGAAGTTGCCGTCGGCCAGCCCCTTGATCGAGGACGCGAGCACCTGCCGGGGATCCGCCGGGGTCGGGCTGGACGCCGGGCCCTTCGTGCCGCCGCCGTCGCCACCGGTGCAGCCGGTCAACGTCAGGCTCAGGGTGGTCAGAATGGCCAGGCCGGCGAGCGACCCCCGCAGTTTCCGCACTTCTGGGCTCCTAGGGGACAAAGCCGGCAGCGCCGCCGGCGATGGGGCGATCGCGGCAGCGTAACCGACCCGTGACCGGCCATCGACCACCGGCCATCCCCGTCACCCCGCGTGGGAAGCCGGTTCCGATACGTGCGCGCTGACGATACGCCAGCCGGCGGCCAACCGTACCCAGGTCTGCGACTGGCGGCCGGTGACCGCACGATGCGGGTACGAGAAGAAGGTGGTCACCACCGCCAGGTCGGCGCCGTACGTGGCGATCCGGGTGTCGTGCAGCCGGCGCCCGGCGGGCAGCGCCGGCTGCGCGCGCCGCCAGCGCCGTTGCGCGGCCAGCCCGACCTGGTCGTCGGCGACCCCGAAGCGCACCGCGCCCGCCGCGAAGAAGCCCATGATCCGGTCGACGTCGTTGTCGACCAGCGCCTGCTCATAGGCGGCGAACCGGGCGGTGACCTCGGCCACGATCTCCGGTCGGTCCAGGTCCACGACACTCCTCCCCAACAGGGCCGCCGCCACCGCGCCCCGTCCGAGGAGTGCGGGACGGGACGCGGCGCGAGCGGGACGGCGGTGCCGACCGGTCAGCCGACCGGGGTGGCCTTGTCCTGGCGCGGGGCGGCCTTGTCCTGGCACGGTGCGGGCAGGGCGTCGGCCGCCAACCCGTCCCGCTGGCTCGGCACGGTGTCGCCCCCGGCCGGGGTGGCGCCGCCGTGCAGCCGGTCGAGTTCGATCTCGTCGGCGGACGGCACCCGGGGGGCGGGCCGGCCGAGCGCGAAGATCGCGCACACCACGGCCAGGAACAGGTACCCCAGGGCCACCTGTCCGTTGGCGTTCCACTCCACCTTCTCGGCGTGGATCAGACCGATGAACGAGAGCACCGCACCGGAGGCCGCGAAGACCGCCGCGTGCACGAACCGCTTGTCGATGATGAAGGCCACCACCGCGCCCAGCACCAGTCCGGCCAGGATGGCGCCCTGACCCAGTACCAGCAGTCCGTGGTACACCACCCCGGCGTTGGTCAGCGCCTCGTCACCGACCTCGGCGGCGGAGGTGCCGGCGGCGGCCAGCACGTTGTCCATCTGGCCGGTGGCCCAGGACGCGATGTTCGGGATCAGCGCCGCCACCACGGCGGCGGCGTGCGCCCGGGGGGTGGCCTGGAAGGCCTGCGCGCCGATCAGCAGTCCGATGTAGAGCAGGATCGGCACGATCGCGGCGACCGGGAAGATGGCGCCGAGCAACCCGAACATGCCCAGGAAGCAGAGCAGGGCGATGACCACTCCGGTGGCCATGGAATACCCGGTCCGGCCGCCGGCCGCCTTCCAGCCCGGATGCCCGACGTAGACCGCCGGCGGGAACGGGGAACCCAGCACCGAGCCGACCACCGCGCCCGCGCCGTCGGCGAGCAGTACGCTGCGCAGGTTGTACCGGTCCCCGGCGGTCGCCGCACTCTCCACATTGGTCATCGCCTCGGTGAAGTTGTAGACGCCGAGCGGGATCGCGGTGGCCAGCAGCGGGGCCATGTCCGACAGCCCGTCGACGAGCATGCCGAACTTCAGGTCCGGCAGCGCGAAGGCGATGTCCTTCGCGGCGGCGGTCACGTCCGGCACGTTCATCACCCCGCCGATCCACCCGATCGCGGTGCCGAGCAGCAGGGCCGCCAACCCGATCGGGAAGTTGCCCGGCAGCCTGATGTCGGTCAGCAGCCCGATCAGAAGCAGCCCCAGCACCGGCAGCGCGACCCAGGCCAGGTTCCACATCCGCCCGGCCGGGTTCATCGAGATGAAGGTGATGGAGATGCCGGCCAGGGTGCCGAGCAGCGCCGCCCGGGGGGCGTACCGGCGGATGTACGGCCCGACGAACGCGCCGATCAGCACGATCACACCGATGATGAAGGCCCACGCCACGCCGGCCTGCCACGCCGCGATCGGGTCCTGGGTCTTCAGGTAGATCGGCAACATGATGACGAAAACGACGATGAACATGTGCGGCACGCTGGGGCCGTACGGCAGCGCGGTGACGTCGGCGCGGTTCTCCCGGCGGGCCAGCCGGCGGGCCAGCACCGTGTAGTAGATGTTGCCGAACACCAGCGCGATGCCCAGCGCCGGCAGGACGGTGCCGAACACGTCACCGGAGGACATGTGCACCACCGCGATGCACAGCCCGGTCAACGTCAGCACGTTCACCAGCACGTTGACGCCGAAGCCGAAGAAGGCGTTGGTGTCACCGCGTACCCACAGCGGGAGGGCGAGGGAGCCCCCGGTCTTCGTGGCCATGTGCGCAGCTCCTCAGGCTCGGTTCAGGGCGGGGTCGGCGGGCAGGGCGGGGTCGGCGGCCAGGGCGTGCCGTAGGTCGGCCGAGGTCCCCACCCAGCCGAAGATCCCGCCCTGGGCGGCGACCATCTCCAGGCCGGCCCGGTGGAATTCCGGGAAGTAGGAACCCACGCAGTCGGCCAGCACCAGGCACTCGAAGCCCCGGTCGTTGGCCTCCCGGACGGTGGTGTGCACGCACACCTCGGTGGTCACGCCGGTCACCACCAGGCTGGTGATGGCGCGTTCGGCCAGCAGGCCGGCCAGGCCGGTGGCGTAGAAGGCACCCTTTCCGGGCTTGTCGACCACCGGCTCACCGGGCAGTGGGGCGAGTTCGTCGACGATGTCGTGGCCGTACTCGCCGCGGATCAGGATGCGGCCCAACGGCCCAGGGTCCCCGATCCGCCGGCTGGGCGCGCCGCGGGCGAGCTTGGCCGGCGGGCAGTCGGACAGGTCGGGCCGGTGTCCCTCGCGGGTGTGGATGACCGGCAGGCCGGCCCCGCGCCAGGTGGCCAGCAGCGCCGCCAGTGGGGGGATCACCCGGCGCAGCTGGCCGACGTCGTTGCCCAGGGCCTCGCCGAAGCCGCCGGGCTCCAGGAAATCGCGCTGCATGTCGATGACCAGCAGCGCGGTCGCGGTCGGATCGAAGGTGTACGGGGCGGGACGCGCATCGACGCTGAGCATCGTCATGGCAGATCCTGTTCGATCGGGGTGCCCGCGGTGGTGGTGGGGACCGCCGGCCCGATGGCCGCGATGACGTCGTCGGACGTGGCGACGCAGCCGAAGACCCCGCCCTGCATGGTCACCATGCGCAGCGCGGCGTCGTGGTTGGCGGGGTCGGTGGCGCCGGTGCAGTCGGCGAGGATGACGCACTCGTATCCGCGGTCGTTGGCCTCCCGCATGGTGGTGTGGACACAGACATCGGTGGTGATGCCGGTGAGGATGAGGTGCGTGATGCCCCGGGTCCGCAGCACCAGGTCCAGGTTGGTGGCGTAGAACGCGCCTTTGCCGGGCTTGTCGACGATGACCTCGCCGGCCAGGGGTGCGACCTCTCCGACGATCTCCCAGCCCGGCTCCCCCTTGATCAGGATCCGACCGCACGGCCCGGCTGCGCCGATCTCGGCGCCGATCCGCGCCGATCGCCACCGCTTGTTGGCCGGCAGGTCGGACAGCTCCGGGTCGTGGCCCTCGCGGGTGTGCACGACCAGCATGCCCAGCGCCCGGACCGCGTCCAGCAGCCGGCGGGTGGCCGGCAGACCGGCCCGGGTCAGGGCGATGTCGTACCCCATGCTCTGCACGTAGCCGCCGGGGCCGCAGAAGTCGGTCTGCCAGTCGATGCAGAGCAGCGCGGTACGCGACACCGGCACCGCCCCGTCGTACGGCCACGGGTAGGGGGTGGCCCGCACCGGCCCGATCCGCGCGGACCCACTGACGATCTCCGACTCGAACTGCATAATGTCGATTGTCGACAGAACTGTTTCGCCGGCCGCCACGTCAGGTAACGGCGTCATTTCCGGGAGCGCACTACCGGTCGGGGCCGACCCACGAAGGTCGGCGATCGACCTCAGGGCAGATAGGAACGGGCCCCGTGGGTGCCCAACTCCGCCAACACCGCCGCGACGTCGCCGCCGGAAACCGCCTGGAACAGCCGCTCATGCCGGTGCACGGCATCGGTCGGCGCCGCCACCTCGGCCTCCCGGCGCAGGTTGATCGCCATGTAGAGCTGCAGCCTCACCAGCACCGACTCGTAGAGCGCGCAGAGCTGCCGGTTTCCGGCCAGCTCGACCAGAGCCACGTGGAAACCCCGGTGCGCCTCCGCGACGGCCAGCCGGTCACCGCGCCGGGTCGCCTCCCGCATCGCCTCCAGGCCGGCCCGCAGCCCCGACAGGTCGGCGTCCCGCCGCACCGGCAGCCCCGCCTCCACGGCGTGCCGCTCCACCAGGTCACGCACCGCGTACAGCTCCCGCACGTCGCGCTCGGACAGCGTCGCCACCCGGACCCCACGACGCGGCACATGCTCCACCAGACCCTGCTGGGCCAGCAGCCGCAACGCCTCCCGCAACGGGGCGCGGCTGATGCCCAGGCGGCGGGTCAACTGCTCCTCGACCAGCCGTACACCCGGGTCGATGCGGCCACTGAGGATGTCCCGGCTCAGCCGCGACACCGCCAACTCCACCAGGCTGTACGTCTCCAGCTCGCCATCGAGCGGCGCAGGCACCTCGCTCACCGTCCGCTCCGTCACGGGTCGAGTGTGCCAGGTCAGCGCCGCCCCGACCGGTCGGCGGACCCCGGTCACCGCAGCGCGGACCCCGGTCACCGCAGCACGGACCCCGGTCACCGCAGCGCGGACGCCAGCTCGACCAGTTCCCGCTCGCTGCCCGAGCCCAGCACCAGGGTGGTTCCGGCCGGCTCCAGCAACACCAACGCCCGCTCACCCGGGCGGGCCGAGTACCGCTGCCAGGTGCCACCGGGCACATCGGCCACGCCACCGGGGCGGGCGCCGGCGCCCAACTCGGCCGGGATCAGCCGCTCAACGGGCAGATCGGTCTGCAGCAGTTGCAAGCCGGCGCCGGCCGGGGTCAGGTAGCCGATCCGCAGCGTCCGGGCGCCGTCGGCCCGCCGGAACGTCGCGTTGGTGACCTTCCAGCCGGCCGGCAGCCCGTCCGGGGCGCGCACCCGGAAGTCAACCGAGGAGCGCGCCTGATCCACCACCGGAGCCGGGTCCACGGCCACCGGCTGGTCGCCGTCGAAGACCAGCCGGTAGCAGCCGATCAACAGCGCGATCGGCAGCAGCAGCACCAGCAACGACATCGCCATGTCCCGGGCGGAACGCTCGCTGCGCCCGCCAGCGGGCACCGCCCTCCCGGCCGCAGGCGCAGCGGCAGCGGAGGCGGTGGGCGCGGGCACAGCGGCGGAGGAGGCGGGCGCGGGCACAGCGGCGGCGGGCGCGCCGGTGGAGGCTGGTGCGCCGGTGGAGGCGTCCGGCTCGCCGGGGGTGGCGTCGGCCGGGGGGGTCGGGTCGGCGGGGTCGGCGGTCTGCACGTTCCCATCCTGACGGATGCCGCCGGCCGGGACACCGCCGGCGCCGGGTCACGCAATGTGACCGAGGCCGCTACCCGGGGACAACGGACCTCCGGTCATGCCAGGATCGACAGGTCGACGTCGGCGGCCGGCGCCCGCCGGTGACACACCCCGCATCGTGGCGAGGAGACCCCATGACCCCATCGACCCGTACCCGGGTTCCGCAGGATCTCGACCGCAACATCGCCCTGGACCTGGTCCGGGTGACGGAGGCCGCGGCCATGGCCGCCGGCCGCTGGGTCGGCCGCGGCGACAAGGAGGGCGGCGACGGGGCGGCCGTCGACGCCATGCGCAAGCTGATCAACTCGATCCAGATGCGCGGGGTGGTGGTCATCGGCGAGGGTGAGAAGGACAACGCGCCGATGCTCTACAACGGCGAGCAGGTCGGCGACGGCACCGGGCCCGAGGTCGACGTGGCGGTCGACCCGGTCGACGGCACCACGCTGATGAGCAAGGGCATGCCCAACGCGCTGGCGGTGCTGGCGGTCGCCGAGCGCGGCGCGATGTTCGACCCGAGCGCCGTCTTCTACATGGAGAAGCTCGCGGTCGGCCCGGACTACGCCCACGTCATCGACATCGACGCCGGCCCGCACGAGAACCTGCGGCGGATCGCCAAGGTCAAGAACGGTGGCATCTCCGACGTCACGGTCTGCATCCTCGACCGCCCCAGGCACGAGTCTCTGGTGCGGGAGGTGCGCGACGCCGGAGCCCGGATCCACTTCATCTCCGACGGCGACATCGCCGGCGCGATCTCGGCCGCCCGGGCCGAGTCGGACGTCGACGTGCTGATGGGGATCGGCGGCACCCCGGAAGGGATCATCGCGGCCTGCGCCCTGAAGTGCATGGACGGCGCGATCCAGGCCAAGTTGTGGCCGCTGGACGACGCGGAACGGGACAAGGCCCTGGCCGCCGGTCACGCCCTGGACCGGGTGCTGACCACCAACGACCTGGTGACCGGGGACAACTGCTTCTTCGTCGGGACCGGGGTCACCTCCGGCGACCTGCTGCGCGGGGTGCGGTACCGCTCCGGCGGTGCGTACACCCAGTCGATCGTGATGCGCTCCAAGAGCGGCACCATCCGGGTGATCGACTCGTACCACCGGCTGGAGAAGCTGGCGCTCTACTCCGCGGTGGACTTCGACGGGCGGCCGCTGCTCGACCAGGGCTGACCGGGGACCGGCCGCCGACTCAGCCGGCCTCGGAGGAGTGTCCGGGGAACAGGTGGGCGGCCGGGTCGATGACCACCGCGGCGTTGTTCACGGCGGTCGCCGCCTCACCGAAGCCGGTGGCGATCAGCCGTACCTTGCCGGGGTATTCCGTGATGTCGCCGGCGGCGAACACCCGGGGCTGGTTGGTGGCCATCGTGCTGTCCACCAGGATGTGCCGCTTGTCGAGTTCCAGTCCCCACTCGGCAAGCGGGCCGAGGTCGGCGGTGAAGCCCAGCGCCGCCACCACCGTGTCCACCGGGACGGTTTCGGCGACGCCGCCCTTGGTCAGGATCTCGGCGCCGGTCACCCGGCCTTCGCCGAGCAGCGTGGTGACCTCCGCGTTGACCACGACGCGCACCGGGGAGGCCTGCACCCGGGCCACCGTCGAGGCGTGCGCCCGGAACCGCTCCCGGCGGTGCACCAGCGTCACCGAACGTGCCAACGGCTGCAGGGCCAGCGCCCAGTCGAACGCCGAGTCACCGCCGCCGACGATCAGCACGTGGTGGCCGGCCAGGTCGGCCAGGTGGGGCACGAAGAACACGACTCCCTGACCGGCGAACGCGTCGGCGGCGGGTAGCGGCCGGGGCGTGAAGCTGCCCAGCCCGCCGGTGATGATCACCGCCCCGCACTGAAGTTGGTCGCCGGTGGCCAGGCTGAGCACCGGTCGACCCTCGAGGTACGACAGTTTCTCGGCCCGGGTGCCGAGCCGGTAGTCCGGCGCGAACGGGGCGGCCTGGGCCACCAGGTTGGCCACCAGGTCGCGGCCCTTGATGCCGGGCAGACCGGCCACGTCGAAGATCATCTTCTCCGGATACATGGCGGTGACCTGCCCACCGGGCTCCGGCAGGGTGTCGACCACGGCGACCGTCAGGCCCCGGAATCCGGCGTAGTACGCCGCGAAGAGGCCGGTCGGCCCCGCTCCGACAATCGCCACATCGACCTCGCGCATACGGCTACCGCCGCCTTCCGCACCGTAGCTGCCGGACTTTCCGACCACCGACGGTAGGCGGGCGGTGCGCACCGGGCAAGGAGATCCCAGTGTGGCGCCCGAGGTTTCCCGTCAGGGGTAGTTCAGCGTCGGGTTGCCGGCGAACGCGCCGCCGTCACGCGAGCGCCGCCGCCGGAACAGGATGGCCGCCACCACGCCGCCGAGCAGCCCGAACAGGTGCCCCTGCCAGGAGACCGGCTGGTCGGTGGGGAGCACGCCGTACAACTGCCACCAGTAGAGCAGCCCCATGAAGACCGCGACGCCGAGGTTCCACCAGCTGCGCTCGACCAGCCCGCGGGTCAGCAGCAGCCCCAGATACCCGAAGATCACCCCGCTGGCACCGACCACGACGCTGCCCGGGTCACCGACGAACCACACGCCGATGCCGCTGACCAGGATGATCAACAGCGTCGACCACAGGAACCGGTACGCCCCGGCGGCCAGCACGAACGTTCCCAGCAGGATCAGCGGCACGCTGTTGCTGTAGAGGTGGTCCCAGTTCGCGTGCAGGAACGGGCTGAAGAAGACCCCGTCCAACCCTTCCACCCGGCGGGGGATGATGCCCGCGAGGATGTCCAGGTTGGCGCGCAGGCCGACGTCCAGCGCCTCGATCAGGAACAGCACGGGCACCACCGCGCACATCGCGACGAACGCCCGCCCGAGCGCGGCGTAGAACGCCTCGGTTCCGAAGCGCGCCGCCTGCTCGTCGCGCAGGGCGTCGTAGCTCACGCCGCCACCCCGCCACGCTCGGCGCGGCCCGGACGGGTGCGGCCCGGCCGCCTGGTTCCCTCGTTACGCTGACTCACGCACGTTGCCTATCAGGTACCCGTCCCCGGCGCCAGCCGGGCGGGCCTCAGCGCAGGGCGCGGGTGGCGGTCCCGATCGCCCCGGAGAAGGTCGACAGTTGGGTGTAGACCCCCGGAAACTGCCGGCGCGCACAGCCGTAACCCCAGCTCACGATGCCCACCTGCAACCACCGACCCCGACTGTCGCGGCGCAGCATCGGCCCGCCGGAGTCGCCCTGACAGGCGTCCACGCCACCGTGGCGTAGATCACCGGCGCACAGCATCTCCCGGGCGACGAACGGGTAGCCGGCCCGGCGGTAGGTCGACCCGCAGGCCCGGTCGGTGACGAACGGCACCGACGCCGAGCGCAGGTAACGCTGCTGGGACGACGACTGCTCACTGGTCTGGCCCCAGCCCAGGACGATGAAGGTGCCCTTGTCGTAGCTGGTGCTGCGGGTGATCGGCAGGGTCGGCAACGGCAGCGCGCGATCGAGTTTCACCAGGGCCCAGTCGCGGCCCTCGGTCTCGGCACGGAAGCCGGGAGCCCGGGTGACGTACACCGAGCGGGCCTTGAGCGCGGTGCTGGACTGCAGGTCGGTGCTGCCGGCGGTCACCGCGATGGTGGTGTTGCGTCCGCTCGGGCCGACGCAGTGCCCGGCGGTGAGGACCACCCGGGGAGCGGTCAGCACCCCACCGCAGCCCATCGAGAGGCGGACCATCCACGGGTACCGGCCCGGGGCGGCGCTCTGGCCGCCGACCACCCGGCCGGGGCCGGGCTCCGCGGGCGGCGGCGTCGTGCGGGCCACCGCCGGGGCCGGCCCGGCGAACGGATCCGAGCGGGCC
>DASVVF010000580.1:0-9735 GCA_036386695.1 Catenuloplanes sp.
GACGAACGTGCCCTGGCCGGGCCGGCCGGTGACCAGGTTCTCCTGCTCCATCTGCCGGTACGCCTTGGCGACGGTGTTCGGATTGATCGCCAGGTCCTCGACCACCTCGCGGATGAGCGGGAGGCGGTCGCCGGGTTGGAGAAAGCCCAGCAGCACGGCCTGGCGGACCTGCTGGACGAGTTGCAGGTACGGCGGCACGCCGGAGTGGGTGTCGAGCCGGAAGACGAACACGGGTAGCCCCTTGCCGCTTTACTAGTATCATAGTAAAGCAGCACGTTGGCGGTCAAGACAGCTCTTTGAGCTGGTCATCCCCCGACAGCACGAGGGCCTACACCTCGCGAAAACCCGCCCCCCGGCGGGGGCGCCACCGCCGGGGTAGTTTTGCCGACATGCCGCCGACCGAGACCGATCTGCTGCCCGGGACCCGCCGTGCGTTGCTCCACCGGCTCGCCACCGGCCAGGTGCAGGGGCGGGCCCCATCGGTCGTCGGGGCCGTGGTGCGCGACGGCCGTCCGGTGTGGACGCAGGGCTGGGGCAGCGTGGGCGGCGGCCCGCCGGACGGCGACACCCAGTACCGGATCGGCTCGATCACCAAGACGTTCGTGGCGCTGCTGGTGCTGCGCCTGCGTGACGAGGGGCGACTCTCGCTCGCCGACCCGCTGGCCGAGCATCTCCCCGGCACCGCGGCGGGCCGGGCCACCGTCGGCGCGTTGCTCGCGCACACCGCCGGGCTGGTCGCCGAGGCACCTGGCCCGTGGTGGGAGCGGACCCCGGGCGCGCTGCGACCCGAACTGGCCGACGTGCTCGGTGCCCACCCGCAGCTGCACCCGCCCGGGCAGCGCCACCACTACTCCAACCCGGGCTACGCGTTGCTCGGCGCGCTGGTGGAGCGGCTGCGCGGCGAGGCGTGGGGCGACGTGCTGCGCCGCGAGGTGCTGGAGCCGCTCGGGATGACCCGTACCACCCTGCTGCCGGTCGCGCCGCACGCCGCCGGCTGGGCGGTGCACCCCTGGGCCGACGTGCTGCTGCCGGAGCCGGCAGTGGACACCGGCCGGATGGCACCGGCGGGGCAGCTGTGGTCCACGGCGGCGGACCTCGCCCGGTTCGCCGCCTTCCTCGTCGACGGCGACGAGCGGGTGCTCCACCCGGACACCGTGGCGGAGATGCGTACCCCCGCGGCTCCCCCGGAGGCGACCGCCTGGGACGGCGGCTACGGCCTCGGCACCCAGTTGCTGCGTCGGGACGGCCGGCTGCTGGCCGGCCACACCGGCTCGATGCCCGGTTTCGTCGCGGCCGTCTGGGTGAGCGTCGACGACGCCCTGGGTGCCGTCGTGTTGGGCAACACGACCGCCGGCCTCGCCGCCAGCGCGGTCGCCGCCGACCTGCTGCGGACGGTGGCCGAGCGCGAGCCGCGGATCCCGGCGCCGTGGCGCCCGCTGCCCGGGGTCGATCCGGCACTGCTGGACCTCGCCGGTCCGTGGTACTGGGGGCCGGCCCCCTACCTGCTGCGGCCGCTCGCGGACGGCTTCCTGGAGCTGACTCCGCTGCCCGGCGGCGGACGCGGGACCCGGTTGCGGCCGACCGGCGACGGCGGGTGGGAAGGGCTCAGCGGCTACTTCGCCGGCGAGCGGCTGCGGGTGCGGCGCGACGACGTCACCGGTGCGGTGAGCCACCTGGACCTCGGCACCTTCGTCTTCACCCGCCAGCCCTACGACCCGGCGGCGTCGGTGCCCGGCGGTGTCGACCCGGCCGGCTGGCGGTCGACCGACCCGGGCCCGGACGATGCCTTTCGTGGATGATGTATGTTAGTGACTAACAAGAGTTAGTCACTAACATTGGGGGGCCGGTCATGTCCAACGGATCCGTGCTCGTCGTCGGAGCCGGCCCCACCGGGCTGGCGCTGGCCGTCGGCCTGCTGGCGGCCGGAACGCCGGTGCGGGTGATCGACGCCGCGCCCGCTCCGGCCACCACCTCGCGGGCCCTCGGCCTGCAACCGCGCGGCGTCGAGGTGCTGGACCGGCTCGGCGCGCTCGGCGGCCTGCCGGAACACGGCCTACCGGTCCGCCGGGTGGTGGTCAACGTCGACGGCCGCGAGATCGCCCGGCTCCAGGTCGGTGCCACCACACCGCTGGTGACCCGGCCCGGCCTGTTGATGTCGCAGGCCGAGATCGAGGGCCAGCTGCGTGGCCGGCTCGCCGGGTTGGGCGGCCGGGTCGAGTGGGGGCGCGGGCTGCTCACCGCCGACCAGGACGCCACCGGGGTCACCGCCCGATTCGACAATGGTGACACCGTGCGGGCGCAGTGGCTGGTCGGCTGCGACGGCGCGCACAGCCGGGTGCGCAAGGCGGCCGGGGTGGGCTTCCCCGGCGTACCGTTGATCGAGCGGTTCCTGATCGCCGACGTGCACGGCGACCTGCCGATCGACCGCGACGCGGTCACCACCTGGCTGCACGGCGACGAGATGCTGGCCCTGTTCCCGCTGCCCGGTGCGGGCCTGTGGCGGGTGCTCGCGCCGCAACCCGCCGACCTACCCGACGACCTCGACCACGACGGGCGCCTCGCCGTGCTGCTGCGGTTGCTGACCCAGCGGACCGGCATCGCCGCCGACGCGGTCCGCGGCTGCGAATGGACCTCCAGCTTCCGGATCCACCGCCGGCTCGCCGACAGCTACCGCAGCGGACGGATCCTGCTGGCCGGCGACGCCGCGCACATCCACAGCCCGTTCGGCGGCCAGGGGATGAACACCGGGCTGGGCGACGCCGAGAACCTGGCCTGGAAGCTGGCCCTGGTGGCCACCGGGCGGGCCGGGGACGCCCTGCTCGACACGTACGAGGCCGAGCGCCGGCCGATCGCCACCGAGGTGCTCGCCTCCACGAGCTCGATGACCCGGGTCATGCTGGGTGGCGGCGTCGCGGCCCGGCTGGTGCGGGATCATGTCGTGGTGCCGCTGATGAACCGTCCCCTGGTGCAACGCCTGATCACCGAGGCGTCGTCACAGCTGAAGGTCAGCTACCGCAACGGGCCGCTGGGCGCCGGGCGTCGTTGGCCGGCCCCGGGTCCACGTCCCGGCGACCGGATCCCCGACCTTCCCTGCGTCCGGGGCGACGGCACCACCACCCGCCTGCACGCCGAGTTGGGCGCCCGCTGGGCGGTGCTGACCGACGACGAGCACGCCGTCCGCGTCGGGCGGGCACGCCTGGGCGACGACGCCGTCGTGGCCCTGCGACCGGTCGATCCACCACGGCACAGCACCATGCTGGTCCGGCCGGACGCGCATCTCGCCTGCTACGGGACGCCGGAACGACTGGACACCTGGCTGGCCGCGGCGCTCGGCCCGGCCGTGCCCGCGGCGGTGGCCCCCGATCCCCGTGCCGCGCCGGTATGACCCCGTCCGGATCGCCGCCCAAGGGTCCCGGCCTGCGCGAACGTCGTAAGGCCGAGACCCGACGGTCCATTCAGGAACACGCGCTGCGGCTGTTTCTCGCCAACGGCTACGACGCCACGACCGTCGAGGAGATCGCCACGGCGGCCGGGGTGTCGCACATGACGTTCTTCCGGCACTTCGACAGCAAGCCCGCCGTGGTCGAGAGCGACGACTACGACCCGATGCTCGCCGAGATGATCGGCAGCCGGCCGGATCACGAGGATCCACTCACCGCGATCCGCCGGGCCGTCGTGACCGCCCTTCGGGCGATGCCGGCCGCCGAACGTCAGACGGTGCTGGTCCGCACCAGGCTCATCATGAACGTTCCCGCGTTGCGGGCCCGCCAGGAGGAGAACCAGCGGACCACCCGGGACCTGTTCGGCACCGCGATCGCCGCCCGTGCCGACCGGCCCGACTCGCCGTTCGCCATCCGGGTGCTGGCCGCCGTGGCGGTCGCCGTGCTGACCACCACGCTCTACGAGTGGGCCGGTGAGGACGGCCGTGCCGATCTGGCCGACCTGGTCGACGCCGCCTTCGCCGCCCTGCCCGGTAGTCGGTAGGGGGCGCCACCGCCGGTGATCGGCAGGGCGGTCCCGCTCCGGTCGCGTCCACCGACCCGTTTGGCGTTCGTCCTGCGGGGTAGCCGCCGGCCGGCGGGCTACGACGGAAGGGGACGGCGATGGGACGGTACGGCGACGACGTGGCAGCGCTGGCCACGTCCCTGACCCACACGGGAGACCTGGACGCGTTGCTGGAGCGCGTCGGTGACGCCCGGGTGGTGATGCTGGGGGAGGCCAGCCACGGCACCCACGAGTACTACCAGTGGCGTTCGGCGATCACCCGGCGGCTCATCGCCGAGCGGGGGTTCTCGTTCGTCGCGGTGGAAGGCGACTGGCCGGACTGTGACCGGGTGGACCGCAGCGTCCGTGGGGTACCGGGCGCCCCGGCGGACCCGCGCGAGGCGCTGTTCGGGTTCGACCGCTGGCCGACCTGGATGTGGGCGAACGAGGAGGTCGTCGATTTCACCCGCTGGCTGCGCCGGCACAACGACGGCCTGGAGGAGGCGGTACGCGTCGGCTTCCACGGGCTCGATGTGTACTCCCTGTGGGAGTCGCTGCGCCAGATCCTCACCTACCTACGTGAATACGAACCGCGCGACGTGCCGGCGGCGCTGGCCGCGTACCGGTGTTTCGAGCCGTACGCCGAGGACCCGCAGGAGTACGCGTGGGCGACCCGGCTGGTCCCCACCAGTTGCGAGAGCCACGTCGTCGACCTGCTGGTCGCGTTGCGCCGCCGCCGCCGCGCGGGGCTCGACGGCGCGGACCGCTTCGCCCTCGTGCAGAACGCCGAGGTCGTCGCCGGCGCGGAACGCTACTACCGGACGATGGCGCGCGGCGGCGGCTCGTCGTGGAACGTGCGGGACGGGCACATGGACGAGACCCTGGCCCGGCTGTTGGAGCACTACGGCCCGGGCGCGAAGGCTGTGGTGTGGGCGCACAACACCCATGTCGGGGATGCCCGCGCCACCAGCATGCGAGGCGCCGGCATGGTCACCATCGGGCAGCTCGCGCGGCAGCGCTACGGCGACGACCGGGTCGTGCTGGTCGGGTTCGGCGGTCATCGCGGCACCGTCGTCGCCGGTGACGCCTGGGGAGCGCCGATGCGCGTCATGGCCGTACCACCGGCCCGCCGGGACTCCGTGGAGGAGATCCTGCACGTGACCGCACCGCCGCGGGCGCTGCTGGTCTTCCCGCGCGGCGAGCAGCCGGACCTGCTGACCGACCAGCTCGACCATCGGGCGATCGGGGTGGTCTACCACCCGGAGCGGGAGGCGTGGGGCAACTACGTCCCGACCGTGCTCGGCCGGCGTTACGACGCCTTCTGCTGGTTCGACCGGACCCGGGCCGTGCGCCCGCTGCACACCGGCTCCGTCGAGGCCCGGGAGGCGCAGACCTATCCCTCCGGGGTCTGACCCCACCGGCACGGCTCACCCCGGGCACCGCGCGGCCGGGGTACGGGCACGCGGCTGCTCCGCCGCTGCCAACCGGGCCCACGGCTATCCGGTTCGGCGGACCGTGAACCTGAGCGGGCTCCCACACGACTGTCATGGTGTGGCGGGTCGTTTGGACGGGAGACGGTGTGGATCGGGTGAGACGGGACGCGTTGCTGGTCGTGCGGGCGCAGCTCGGCGATCGGCGGTCGCTGGCCGAACTGGTCGGACACTGGCATGACCCGGTGTGGCGCTACGTGCGGCGGATGCTCGACGGGCCCGGTCGGGCCGACGACGTGAGTCAGGAGGTGTGGGCCGGTGCGCTGCGGGCGCTGCCGAAACTGAGGGAGCCGGAACGGTTCGCGCCGTGGCTGTTCACCATCGCGCGGCGTTCGGTGATGGACCACCTGCGGGAGAAGTACAGCGCGGCGGAGCCGGTCGGCGTCGAACAGGTCGACGACGAGGTGGCTGCCGTCCTGGACCGGACCCAGCTGGCCGAGGGGCTGGCCGACCTGCCACCCCGGGAACGGGAGGTCCTGATCCTGTTCTACCTCCACGATCTGGCGTTGGAGGACTGCGCACAGGTACTGCAGATTCCACCCGGGACGGTCAAGTCCCGATTGTCACGGGCCCGACGGTTACTGCGGGACCGTCTGGTCGAGAGGGGGTACTCCGCATGACCGAGCAGCCCGGATACGGTCCCGAGCAGCTCGTGCGTGAGCTGTCGCTGCCCCGGCGGGTCGGCTACGTCGTCGCCGGGCTCGGCGGCGGCGCCGGGTCGGTGATCATCGGATGGCTGTGGGCCACCGAGCCGGTTGCCCTGCCGGTGCGGACCCAGGTGGCCTTCGCCGCCATGATCATGGTGGGGGCGGCGTGGGCCGGCTTCGCGACCTGGGCGTTGGCCCGCCACCCGCTGTTCGCCCTCGACCGGGTGATCGCCGCCGGCCTGGCGCTGCTCTTCAGCACGGTGGTGACGGTCGGCACGACCACGATCGCGCTGGTCCGCGGCAGCGTCGCTGGTGTGTTGGTCGGTGGTGCCCTGGGCCTGGCCATGATCGTCGCGGCGGGCGTACTGCTCGCCCGGGCCCGTGCCTACCGCCGGGAGCTGCACGCCCGCCGGCGCGAACTCGAAGGCCGGCCGCACCAGGGAACACCACGCTGAGCACCGCTACCCGATACTTCCCGATCCCGTCACCTCGAAGGAGTTCACCATGCCCGGACGTAAGCCCCTACCCATCGGCCCATTGGGCATTGCCCTGCGTCATCTGCACGACGAGTCCGGTGGTCGACGGGCCGCCTGGCTCGCCGCGGTCTTCGGCCTGGCCGTCCTCGTCGGCGTCGGCCTGGTGCTGCTGCGGTGAACCCGCCGCGGTGAGTTCCGTGGGCATGCGTGCGGCCCGGGCACCGTCATCGTGGTGACGGTGCCCGGGCCGCGGGGTCGGGGGTCCCCGGGCGGTGACGTTATGGCGTCGGTTCGGCCGGGGTCGGTGGGCAGTTCTGGTCCCTGGGCAGGGCTTTCTCGTCGGTGGTGAGGTATCGCAGGGCGAGGTCGGTGGCGCATTTGTTGGTGCCGATGACGCCGTGTCCGCCGCTGTCGGCGCTGACCATGGCGGAGCGGTGGCCGAGGACGCGGCGCAGGCCGTAGCCGGAGACCCAGGGGGTGGCGGGGTCGCGTCGGTTCTGCAGGATGAGGATGTTGCGCGGGCCGCGGTCGGTGACCTTGACGGGTGGTTCGGCGGGGGCGGGCCAGAACGCGCACGGGGTGATGTTGGCGGAGCGTCCGGCCTCGTCCGGGAAGCGGTGGCGGTCGGCGCGGACCGCCCGGGCGTAGTGGTTGATGTCGCGGGGCCAGGTTACGTCGCCGCAGCTGACGGCGAAGTCGACGGCCGATCGGTTGTCGACCGGGACCGTGGTGGTGGCCTGGTCGGTCGTGGCGTTGGGCTGGTCGGTCGAGGCGTTGGCCTGGTCGGTCGTGGTGGTGGGCTGGACGGCGGCGGTGGTCCGGGTGGTCGCGGTGGACTGATCGGTGTAGTACCGCCAAACCTGGGCGAGTTGCGCGAAGCCCTTGCCCTCGCGCAGGCGCAGGATGCTGAGGGTGTAGTGGCGTAGCGTGTTGCCGGTGACGGAGCCCTGGGGTTCGACGACGGGTGTGGCGTCCAACGTGGCGGTCAGCGCCCGGTAGTGGCGGTGCACCTGGTCGGGGGTGCGGCCGAGGCGGTAGGTCTCGTGGCGTTGAGCGATCCACCGGGTGAGGTCGGGCAGGCGTTGGGTCAGGCCGAGTCCGCCGAGGCGGACGAAGTCGTAGCCGACCCGGTTCGGGTCGATGGCGCTGTCCAGGACGAACCGGTCGGTGCGGTGCGGGAACAGGGTGGCGTACACGGCGCCGAGGTAGGTGCCGTAGGACAGGCCCTGGTAGGAGATCCGCTGTTCGCCGAGGGCGGCGCGGATGCGGTCGAGGTCGCGGGCGGTGTTGGCGGTGGTGATGTGCGCCAGGATGTCGGCGGAGTGGCGTTGGCAGGCGGCGGCGGTCTGCCGGGCGTAGGCGACGGTGTGGTCGATGGAGCCGTCGGGGGCGGGGTAGCGCACCAGTGGGTCGGGGACGGGTAGCCCGCAGCTCACGGGGGTGCTGTGTCGGATCCCGCGGGCGTCGAAGCCGACCAGGTCGTAGCGGTCCTGTAGTTCCCGTGGCTCGTTCTCGCCGTACCGGTCGGTCGGCTCACCGAGCCCCCCGACGCCGGGGCCGCCGGGATTGATCACGAGGGTGCCGAGGCGTTGTGCGGGGTCCGCGGCGCGGATCCGGGACAGCATGATGGTGATCTGCCGGCCGGCGGGCTTGCGGTAGTCCAGCGGGACCCGCAGGGTGGCGCATCGCTGTCGGGGGTGTGCTTCGACGTCGGTGGGGCAGTCGCCCCAGTGCAATGTGGAGCTGTCGCGGTGGCCGGTGCTCGCGGCGGCCGGTAGGCCGGTGCTCAGGGTGGTCAGGGTGGTGAGGCTGGTCAGGGCGGTGGCGGCGCAGAGGGCGAGGCGGGGGAATCGGGTGGTCACCGGGAGGCTCCTTCGTGCGTACGGGGTGGGATGGGGCGCGGGGGGTCACTGCTCGTCGGTGAGGTAGAACAGTTCCTCGACGCTGGCGTGCAGGGCTTTGGCGAGTTTCAGAGCGAGCACAGTGGACGGTACGAACCGTCCGGTCTCGACGGTGTTGATGGTCTTGCGGGTGACCCCGACCAGGTCGGCGAGCTGTTCCTGGGTGAGGTCGTGGCGGGCGCGTTCGAGTTTGATCCGGTTGCGCAGCGGGTGGCCGCTGTCGATCTGGCCCATCAGGCGTCCCGGTTGAACCAGAGCCGCGCCGCGCCGTAGGTCAGCAGCGCCGCCGCGACGGTGAACTTGGCCTGCGCCACCGAGGCCGTCTCGACCCGGAAGAAGAACGGCAGCTGGACGGCGAGGACGCCGACCAGGGCGGTGGCCATCGAGCGGGTGTGGGTGGCTTCGGTGCGCTCGTCTTCGAGGACGGCGCCGAGCTTCTTGAGCCGGGACTTGGCCCAGCCGGCGAGAAGCAGGGCCGGCACGGCGAGCAGGACGCCGACCAGGTAGGTCAGCTCCAGCCAGCGTGGCCAGCCGGGCGCTTGCCGGGCGTCGTTGAGTCCGTTGGTCACCAGCACCGTGGCGGCGGCGGCGCCCCAGGCGAACAGGGCGACGTCGACCAGGCGGCCGAGCCGCTGGCGGGACCGGGCGGTCGTGACGGCGGTGGTGGTGGTCATGGCTTTCTCCTCCAGCTGAGTAACCTGCGTGGTTCTTCAAGTAACCCTCGCCGCGCTATAAGTAACCTGCGTGGCCCTTGAAGTAACCCACAGGTTACACACACGGGCGGGGCGGTGCAAGCCCGTGCCGCTGCGGGTGTGCGATGCCGGCCGTCGGGTCTCCAACGGCGATGGGATTCACGGCGGGCGGGTGTTGACCCTGCCCATCACCGTGCGTCGTCGACCCCCGGCCCGAACGCCCGGGCCAGCACCTGCCGGCGCAGGACGTGCCGGCGGATCGCCTGGGCCTGCGGTTCGGGTGGTTCGAAGACGAACACCACCTCGACCTCGTCGTCGATCCGGCTGTCCTGCACGGTGGCGGCGACCTCGACGCTGTCGTCGTCCAGTTCGATGAGCAGCACGACGTTCTGACCGGCTCGGGCATGCCGGCCGTCGAAGCGGGCCCGCAGACCCTGTTCGCCCAGATCCCGCACGTACCCGCCGACGGCCTCGGCGGACTCGGCGGGACGTACCCAGACCCGCTCGCCGCCGCCGCCGCGCACGAACCGCCGGACCTGTTCGAT
>DASVVF010000581.1:0-2589 GCA_036386695.1 Catenuloplanes sp.
CTGCACGTTCCGCGTCCGAAGCATGACCGCAATCCCTTGCGCACCAAGGACTTCCTGTCACACCACACCCTGCCAGAGCAGGCGCACCCGACGCCGCCGGACACGCCAACCACCATCGATCTACTTTTTCAGGTCGAAGTATCTAGTTGTGGACACTGCGCAGCTCTCCTTCACCAACGAGGTCGACGACTGCCTCACCGAGGGAGCGGTGCGCGGACGATGGGACGGGGACCTTCGTACGAGCACCTCGCAACGGTTGCGGGCCTGTTTCGCCGAGACGCCCCGGGCCGTGATCGTCGACCTGGCCGACCTGGCCGATGACGCCGGCGCGTCCGCCTCCACCTGGCGTGCCGCCGCCCGGTACGCCGCCACCCAGCAGCCGGCCAGCGAGCTGATCCTCTGCTCCCCGCCGCCCGCGGTGCGGAACCGGCTGCGCAACAGTGACGCCGGCCGCTCGGTCACCGTCACCGACACCGTCCGGGCGGCCCGGGAGTTGGTCCGGAACCCGCTGTGGACGCGTCGTCGGCAGCTGACCCTGCCGGCGCAGTACACGTCGGGGAGCATGGGTCGCACGATGACCGGCGACGCCTGCCTGGCCTGGGGCCTGGCGCCGCTGGCACACCCGGCCCGCTTGATCGTCTCCGAACTGATCACGAACGCCGTTGAGCACGCCCGCACGGAGCTGATGGTCGCCGTGTCGGTGCGTGGCGGCGTCCTGCATCTGGCGGTGCGCGATCACCACCAGGCTCTGCCCCGCATGATCGACGCGTCGGTGTACCGGCCCGGTGAGCTCATCGAGCAGCGGGGTACCGGGCTACGCCTGGTCCAGGCCACGGCGACCGCGTGGGGCGCGATGCCGTGCGCGGTAGGCAAGGTCGTCTGGGCGACCATCACCATCACACCCGAGGGCAGGACCCCGTGAGCGGGCCCGACACCGCCGGCCTGCGCGAGCTGGTCACGGCAGCTCGGCTGATCACCGGTCACGGCGCCACCGCGGCCATGCGCGACCTGCAGCCCCACATCCGCTGGTTGCCGCGGTTCACCGACACGGCGTGGATGCTGCTCGACGAACCGCACGGCGACCGGGCCGGCCCGGGCCCGGTGCCGGCGAGGAACGGCCCGGTGCCGGCGAGGAATCGGCCGGCGTCATGACCGCCAACGTAGGTGGACCCGTGGGGCGTCCGGACCCGGTCAGCGTCGCCGCCGGTCAGCGGCAGCAACGCGCCGACGAGCGCGATGAGCGGGCCAACGACCGTGAACTGCTGGCCGACGAACGCGACCGGCTGCTCGATGACCGGCAGCGACAGCTGGAGGACCGGCAGCGGTGGGAGGACATCCGGGAAGAGCTGGCCGACGAGCGGGAACTGCTGCTGGAGCAGCGGGAACGCGACTGTTGACGGTGCCGGGGTGGTCCGGGGCGGTCAGGAACCCGTCGATCAGCGGGCCGCCCGCCGGTCGTCAGTCGTCGTCATCGTCATCGTCATCGTCAAGGGTCCGGTCCCCACTGAGGGTGCCGCCGTCGTCGTCGTCGCCGGAACCACCGAGGATCAGGCCGGTCACCGCGTCCACGTCCACTTCGCCGCCGCCGCCGCCGCCGCGCAGCGCGAACTTCACCTCCCAGATGGGTCCGCCGTCGCGTTCGTCGAGTTCCGCCTCGGTCACCCGCGCCCCGGGGAACCGCCCAGCACCCGCATCAGCGCGCACCGGGGCCCGGTGTCGTCGAGCGGCCCGTCCGCGCGGGGCTGTCTGCAGGGGTGGCGATCGGGCGCCACCCGCGGTTCATCACCATGGTGAGCAGTACGCGCCGGCTCACCCTACGGTTCACTCACCGGCCGTACTGGCTTGGCGACCGCCGGCGGCACGGCCGCTGGCCGCTGTCGACCGCGTTCCCGCCGTGGGCGGGCGCCCGATTCGCGGCGGCTGTCCGGAATGTACCTCCACACCTGGATGGCGCGGTTCATGTCCACCCGTTGCGTGGAGCGGCCGGTGGCGGGCGACAAGGCTGCCGCTGCGGCGGCCGGGCCGTCGGTCGGGGCCGCGCGTTGGTGGTGGCCTGCCCGTCGGCACGGGCCACGATCGACTGTCCACAGCCGACCCGGCGGGCGGGGACGGGGCTGCGGTACCGCGCCGACGACGCTAAGTTGGTCGGCGCCAGCAGGCTTGGTCCACGCGGGGGAGCGACAGATGGGTCACTGGAACCATTGCGGACGGAGCCGCGCGGCGACCGCGTTGCTGACCCTGGCCGCCCTGCTCGCCGCCGGGTCGCCCGCGTACGCCGCCGGGTCGCCGGCCTACGCCGGGTCGCCAGCGCCGGCTGCCGCGACCGAGCCGCTCACGCTGGTCGCCACCACGGCGATCCCGCTGCCGACCTACGCCGACATGGCTGTGGACCCCCACAGCGGCCACGTCTTCGTGTCCGGCGGCCCGGGCACCTCCGCGATCGTGGTCGCCGACCGGGACGGTCGGGTGGTCGGGTCGGTGCCCGGCCAGTCGGGCGCGACCGGGCTGGCGCTCAGCGGGGACGGCCGCACCCTCTACGCCGCCCTGGCCGAGGCGGACGCCGTCTCGGTGATCGACACCGCCTCGTTC
>DASVVF010000582.1:0-4336 GCA_036386695.1 Catenuloplanes sp.
CACCGGGCGGGACGGCGGCCATCCGCCGCCAGCAGATGGCGAAGGTCTCCGCCACCACGTCGGCGGCGTCCTCGGGGCAGTCGCACCGGCGCACGGCATAGCCGAGGAGGCTGTCGAACGTGGCGGCGTACAACGCCTCGAAGTCAGCGGTCCGTCTCTCGTCCACGGTCGGGTGCCTCCTTGCCTTCCCGGGCGGGCCGACACCTGGTACATGTCGCGGGCCGCGCCGGCATTTCCAACGTCGCGCCGGCATTTCCGAACGTCCCGCCGGCATTTCGGAACGTCGCGCCGGCATTTCCGAACGTCGCGCGAATCGCCGCGCGCGGTTACCGCCCGGCGCGCGTGATCATCGTGATGAGTTCCCGCCCGGGAGTGCCACGCAGCAGCGCCTGGTGGACGCTGGCCAGCAACGGCGCGTCCAGTCCGGTCTTCTCCACCAGGTGGTGCTGGGCCTGCCGGTACGTTTCGCCGGACGCCTCGATCCGCCGGCCGATCAGCGCCTGCGCGGCCATCAGCTGCAACCACGGAAACTCCCGGGACGGGTGCAGCATGGTCATCGCCTGCAGGATGGGCAGTGCCCGCTCCGGCTGACCGAGGGCGAGATAGCCCTCGGCGATCATCTCGTCGGCCTGGAAGCGCAACTCCTGCAGCCCCATGGCGGCCACCTCGAGGTCCGGAACATCGCGCACGTCGACCAGCGCCTCGGTGCCGCGCCAGCAGCCGACACCACGCTCCAGGGTGGGCACCGCCTCGGCGGTGCGCCCAGCGGCGCGTAGCAGGCGGCCCTCGTACACCAGGGCCCGGAACCGTTCCGCGTCGATCTCGACGCCGTCGATGCTGAGCCGGTAACCGCCGTGGCTACGTTGCACGACGTCACGCCCCGCGCTGCCGAACAGCCGGCGCAGGGTGCCGATCTGGTTGCGCACCATCTGGACGGCACTCTCCGGCGGGTCGCCGTCCCAGACCCGTTTCACGATCTGCTCGGCCGTCAGCGCGACCCCCCCGGTCAGCGCCAGCACCGCGGTCACCTTGCGCAGTTGGGCCGGCAACCCGCCGTGCCGGCGACCCGCCGCCTCGACGACGACCGGCCCGAGTAAATGGATTCCGGCGGAACACCCCGATGTCGCATACATTTCTTCAAGCCCCCGTGGACAGTCCTGAAGATCACCGGTTACAGCTGTCCCCACCATCATCCGGCACCCGGGGGTGGGTGCATCTGACGGATCATGGTCTCTCGCGATTCCGCCGCGCGAACGAAACGATCCGCCAATCACCGGGCGGCGGTGCGCCGATTTCAGTAGTGCGCGCCGACCGCTATCCGGATGGTGCGGAACCAGGGCCTGGAATACGGCCGGGGGCGCCCGGCTATGGCCGCGTGCCATAACCGGGCGCCCCCGCCGAACGTCGGTCGCGATCGGGCCCCCCGGGGGACGCCGAAGGTCAGAGCGGCAGGCCGGTGACCGCGTAGAGCGTGTCGCCGCTGAAGACGACGGCGGTCACCGAGTTGTTGTGGACCGACATCCCCACGACCCCCCGGGAGTCGATGCTGGGCGCGACGCCGGTGCCGTACGGCACGGCGGTCCAGGCACCGGCCGCGGTGGTGCGCCGGGCGAAGTCGAGCCCGTCGGACGGGAACTCGTCGCCGCTGCCGTAGCCGGCCATCACCCGGGAGCCGACGGCCGCCAGACTCGGATCCCAGCTGGAACCCAGGAAGGCCGGCAGGTCGGTCTGGGTCCGCCAACGGCCGGTCAGGTTGTCCGCCACGACCACCTGCCGGCCACCACCGACCGACCCGCTCCAGGCCACGAAGGTGCCCGCGGTGGTGGCCACGACGTCCAGGCCGGGGAAGTAGTCGTCGATCGGCACGCCGCTGGCCGCGGTCTGCCAGGAGTACGTCGACCCGGTGGTGGTCCGGGCCACCCGGACGATCTTCGTTGAGCCGATGGCCCCCCGCTTGAACGCCAGGACCGTCGTGCCGTCCGGGGCGATGGTCAGCGCGGGGGACGTGTCGTTGTTGGCGGTGCCGCCGATCGGCACCGGCTGGACCCCCGACGCGGTGGCCGCATAGAGCGGGCCGTACTGGTACAGGTCGTAGTTGCCCGGGCTGGACTCCTGCTGCCACACCGCCAGCCACTTGCCGCCGCGGGCGATGATGCTGCCCTTGTCGTGACCGGAGTCTCCGGTGACCGGGGCCACGATGGCCAGCCGGGTGAAGGTCCCGTCGGGCGCCCGCTTGGCGATCGCCAGTTCGGCGGTCTCGGAGAGTTCCCGCAGCACGTAGAGCAGGTAGGTGCCGGTGGTGTCCTGGGCGACGTCGACCACGGTGCCGCGCAGCGAGGTGGCGCTCGACCGCCAGGAGGTCCCGGAACCCTCGAAGTAGAAGATCTTGTCACCGCAGTCGGTGCTGTGCGCATAGTTGGCGAAGCCGTGCACCCGGCCGTTGGCGCCCTGCGCCATCGCGGTGGTGTCCGGGTACAGGAAGCCGTCGCAGGCGGCCGACAGGATCGGTACGGCCGGCGGCGGGGCCGCCTGCGCCGGCGACGCGGCGACCATCGTCCCGGCGAACGCCAGGGTGAGTGCGAGAACTGCGCGCTTCATGGCACCTTCTTCGATTGGGGGGAAACGGCAGTCACAGGGTAAAGATGGGATCGCCGCGGAACGTCCGCCTTGAAAGTGAGTTTCCCTCCACCTTCAGACGGAGGCCGAACGGTCCGTGCGGCCCGGGCGGCCGGCCGGCGTGGCGCCGCGTTGCGGCGCGACCCGCCATCGGTACGCCGCGAGCCGTTCGGGCCGGCCCGCGGACTTCTTCCGCCGACTTCTCAGCTACCGCCGACCGGTACCGATGGGAAGGCCAGTAACCGCGAGAAGGAGCCGTTGTGCGCAGACCGAGGCTGCCGCGTTCCCGCGAGGGCCGGCGGATGTCCCGTCCCACCGGGATCCTGGTCGCGTTGGCCGTCTCGTACGTGGTGGCGTTGGCGATCGCGGCCGCCTCGTGGGGGGTCGACGGGCGGGCGATGGACAGCAAGCTCGGCCCGTTCATGGCGGTCTACGGGTTCGTGGCGGCGGTCTGCGCGGTGCGCGCCGGCTGGCACCCGAAGCTCGACGCCCGCAGCCGGCGCGGTTGGCGGCTGATGGCGGTGGCCTTCGCGATGTTGGCGGTGTCCTGCGTGCTGTTCGCCCTGACCGAGTTGCAGCCGTTCCCCACCGTGGCCGACGGCGCCCGGCTGCTGTTCATCCCGGTCATGCTGGCCGGACTGCTGATCCTGCCGGCCCGCGCGCCGACGGCCGCCGACGGCTACAAGATCGCCCTGGACATCTGCACCGTGGTCGCCGGCAGCGCGATGCTGCTGTGGTGGCTGGTGCTGGGTGCGGTCCTCACCGGGCGCGACGCCGCGCTGGTCACCGCGGTGGCGGCGGCGTACCCGATCGGCGACCTCGCCCTGATCTTCGGGGCCGCCAACATCCTGTTCCGCACCGCCTCGCCGCGCACCCGCCGGCCGCTGCTGCTGGTGGTCGCCGCCGTCATGATGTTCGTGGTCGGCGACATCTACCTCGGCTACCAGCAGTCCCACGACACCGCCGGCAGCTACCTCGGCTGGCAGTTCCTGAGCTGGCTGACCGCCCACTTCCTGCTGGCCGTCGCGGCCGCCGAGCAGTGCCGCCGGGCCAACGACCACCGGGCGGAACGCGCCGCGGACCAGCACTTCCGGCGGGTCCCCCGGTTGCCGTACGCGGCCGTCCTGGGCGGCTACGTGGTGCTGCTGGTGGTGGCGCTGCGACTTCCGCTGCATCCGTTCGGCGGGCTGGTCATCGGCGCGATGGTGATGACCGGGCTGGTGCTGGCCCGGCAGATCGTCGCCCTCCGGGAGAACCACAAACTAGCGGTCACCGACAGCCTGACGGGCCTGGCCAACCGGGCGTTGCTGCGCCAGGAGCTGAGCCGGGCCCTGGACCGGGCCCGGCGCAGCGCGACCCCGGTGGCCGTGCTGTTGATCGACCTGAACGGCTTCAAGGAGATCAACGACACCCTCGGGCACGAGGCCGGCGACGAGATGCTGGTCGCCTTCGCCCAGCTGTTGCAGCGCAACGTACGCCAGTACGACCTGGTCGCCCGGCTCGGCGGCGACGAGTTCGCCATCGTGCTGCACACCGGCGACCCGACCAACGCCGCCCAGCGCATCGCCGCGGCGATGGACACCCCGGTCCCGGTGGCCGGTCAGTGGCTGCGCCCACGCGCGAGCATCGGCGTCGCCGTGTCCGACCCGGCCGGTTGCACGGCCAGCGAATTGCTGCACGAGGCCGACACCGACATGTACCGGGTGAAGCGGTCCGAGCG
>DASVVF010000583.1:0-2601 GCA_036386695.1 Catenuloplanes sp.
GTCGAACAGGGCCATCGTCGAACAGGGCCATCGTCGAACAGGGCCATCGTCCGGCTGGTCCGGTTCATCCGCCGTGGCCGGCCGGGGCCGCCGGGCTACCGGCTACCTTCGGCGGTCTCCTTGGCGATGGTGTAGCCCATCTGCAGGAAGTCGGAGGCGGCGACGGCGGTCAGCGCGGTCGCCACCAGCCGGGTCAGTCGGGGGGCCAGGACCAGACCGCCGGTCAGCCCGGTCGCCACCCAGACCGCCAGGCAGAACGGGCAGCTGAGCAGCTCGCCGAACGAGTGCCGGATGGCGCTTCCCTCGTCGCGGACCTGCTCGGCCACCTCGCCGCTGCCGATGGGACGCTCGTATCTGGTGAACGGGGCCCGGATGGGACTCGTCACCGCGTCCTTGGCCAGCAACCGGCTCAGCTTGTGGGTGGCGATCGACAACAGCACCACGTCGCTGGTCGCCGGCCGCTCCGGCACCGGCCGGCCGGTCACTTTCACCGCCGCCGCGAGAGCCGCGGTGAGACCGGCGTAGGTCGACATGGTGGCCAGGTAGCCGTCCAGCGGGCGGTGCTCGTGCGGCGCGTACGCGTGTCGCACCCTGCGCAGTTGGTCCTGTACGGCACCCATGAGCTGTGTCCTTCCGGCGGGATCACCCGTAGTTGAAGTTGTCGACGACCTCGCGTTCGAGGTTGTCGAGGATCTGCTGGGGCGGGCCCAGTTCCGCACCGGCGGCGTCGTCGTCGAGACGCAGTTCGACCGACGAGCCGCCGGACGCGCCCGCGCGCACCTGGAGCACGCCGGAGCCGGCCCCGTCGTCCGCTCCGGTGAGGCGGACCGTGAAGTCGTCCTCGCCGGCCTGCTCGGTGGCGGTCCGCCAGGGCCCGGGCAGCCAGGCCGTCTGCCGGTCCGGGTCGGTCGCGGTGTTGACCACCACCTCGGGTGGAGCGGACATCCCGCGGGTCGCGTGGCCCATCTCAGTCACCCTGGGTGAGCCGACTCGGGTCCACCTCGCGGCCCGGATAGCGGGTCAGATACTCGGTCTCCAGTTCGGCGGTGCGCCGCAGATGCGTCGCCAGGGCGGCGTCCGGTCCGTGCCGCAGGGTGTGCAACCGCGTCCGGTGCAGGCTGGCCATCTCGCGGAACAGGTCCTCGTCGGGTAGCTCCGCCGGGTCTATGCCGACCTCGTCGCCGGGTTCATGGCCGCGGCTGTCCCCCGATCCGGAGGTGCTGGAGTCGGTGCGGGCGTGGTCGCCGTCCCACTGGTCCACCGGGCTCTGCGGCCCCGGCTCGAACGCCGTGCCGGAACTTGCCGGTGAGAACTCGCCGTGGCGTACGGATTCGGTCATCGTCGCCCCCTTCCTGCGGGTAAGCGTTGCCCGAGGGGGGAGGTCCCAAACCCGACGCGCCCGGTCGAGCGTGGGCCGGGGGATCTGCAGCTCCCCCGACCCGCGGCCGGCTAGTCCAGGTTCGCCACCGCGTACGCCGCCATGGAGTCGCGCAGGAACTCGGCCAGTCGCGGGTCCACCGCGTCCAGCTGTGACTTGAACTCCGGGCTGTCGACGTACAGGTGCCCGAGGCCGGTGTACGACTCCCGGTTGGGCGTCCAGAAGTTCAGCAGCCAGCGGTGGTGCCCGGCGATGACCTCCTGCACCCGTGGGTCGTCGGGACGGGCGCCGTCCCCGATCAACGGGACCAGGGCCGCGCCGACCGCGGCCCAGTCGTCGGCCAGCCGGGCGGCATCGGCCCGGCCGGGCTCGGCCATCCGCCGCTTGCTCTCGGCGATGTGCGGCCGCACCTCGGGTCCGTACCGCTGCACCAGCTCGGCTTCGTAGCGTGCCTGCTTCTCGGCGTCGAAGCCCTCGAAAAGCTTGTCGGTACTCATTTTCTCACCTCCCTTCAGGTCCTCGATCGTGCGGGCCACCGTGCGGGCCAACCGGTCGAGCCGGTCGCGCTCGTCGGCGAGCCAGCGTTGGTGGCGGCTGAGCTGTTCCACCGGGTCCGCCCGCTCGTGCACGATCCGGGTGATCGCGTCGAGGCCCAGACCCAGCTCCCGCAGCAGCATGATGTGCTGCAGTTGGAGCAGCTGCTCCCGTTCGTAGTAGCGGATGCCGTTGCCGCCGACCCGCGCCGGCGGCAACAGCCCGATGGCGTGGTAGTGCCGCAGTGCGCGTGAGGTCACCCGGGACATCCGGACCACCTGCGCGGTCGACCAGCTCACCGTCGTCCTCCTCGTCTCGGTGCCGCCGAAAGCAACGCTACGAGTTGACGCCGCGTCAACCGCAAGTCCGGGGCGGACCGGATTTCTACGACGGCCCGTCGGAGAAGCCGCGGAGGCCGCCGGTACGCTCGGTCAGATGAGGTCGCTGTCGACTCCGGCCTGGCTGTTGCGCCATGCGGTGGTGGCGGGTCTGGTGGCCGGTTTCCTGTGGCTGGGCTGGTGGCAGATCAGCAGGGCCGCGGCCGGCAACACCTTGAGCTGGGCGTACGCGGTGCAGTGGCCGGTGTTCGCCGGGTTCGTCGCGTTCCTGTGGTTCCGGGAGGTCCAGCGGACCCTGCGTCCGGGCGACGAGGCACCGCCCGATCCCGCACCCGGTGCGCGGGCCGCCCC
>DASVVF010000584.1:0-4298 GCA_036386695.1 Catenuloplanes sp.
TCCCGGGCGACCAGCGCGCCGAACGGGCCCGGTCGCAACCACGGCATGGTGCGCGGCATCAACTGGCTGACCGGCGCACCCTGGGCGCCACGGCTGGCCCGCGCGGTCCCGTCGCTGCTGGCGCCGACCATCGCGGACTCCAGCGAGCGCAACCACCACCACAGCAGCCCGGCGATGGTGGCGAAAATGATCAACAGCTTGACCGGAACGGCCCACCCGCGCCCCTCGATGACATCGTTGCCGAGGGTGTACGGCGCGGCCAGCGGCGTCCAACTCAGCACCCGGGCCACCGGCACCAGCCGGTGCCAGTCGGTGCCCGGGGCGGCGGCGACCAGGGCGACCTGCAGCGGCCCGATCAGCGCGGCGAACAGGGCCAGCAGCATCGCGGCCAGGTCGCGGGTCCGCCGGGACCGCAGCATCGTGGCGAACGCGCTGGTCACCGCTCGACTCAACGCCACGCAGAGCAGCAGCCCGGCGACCACCCCGACTGCCGCCGCCGCGACCGCCGCCCCACCACCGAGGTCGGCGGCCGACAGCACCAGCCCGGAGGTGGCGATCAGCATGGCCAGCGGCGCGACCCCCACCAGCGCGGCGCCGAACATACCGGCGACCAGGGTCCGGCGCGGCAGCGGCAACAACGCGAAACGCGCCGGGTCGAGGGTTTCGTCCACGCCGAAGAAGACCAGCGGCAGGAAGAGCCAGCCCAGCACCAGCAGGCTGCCGCCGAACGCCGCCACCACCCGGGCGATCGGCACGCTGTCCGCCGCCGCCGGGATGGCGAACAGGAAGAACCCGCCCAGCGCACACCACAGCCCGAAGACCGCGCCCAGGATGAACAGCGCGATCCGCCAACCACGGCCCCGGAAGCCGTTGGCCAGCACCCGCAGCTTCAGCCTGACCAGATGCCGCGCCCGGGGCGGCCGGACCACGGCGGCAGCCCCCCACCCGGTCACCGCGGCCGAGCCCGCGCCTGCCACCGGCGCGCCGCCCGGTCGGGCCACCGACCCGCCGAGTTGCTTCGCCGACCCGCCGAGTTGCTCCGCCGACCCGCCGCCCGGACGCGCCGCCTGCTGCCTGGGCGCGGCCGCGGTCAGGTGCCCGTGCTCCGTCGACGGCCCCGCCGGATCGACGGAGTCCTGCTCGGTGCGGCGATCGACGGTGTCCTGCTCGCCGCGGCGCTGCCGCACCACCGGCGGGTCGCCCGGCCCGTTCACCGGGGCGGGCCCGCCGCGCTCGTTCACAGCCACGCCAGCTCCTGGCCGGTCGCGGTCCGACCGCCGACGACCTCGACGAAGACGTCCTCCAGCCGCCGTCCGGCGCGCACCTCGTCCAGCGTGCCGACCTGTTTGATCCGCCCGTCGGCCAGGATCGCGACGTGGCTGCACAGTCGCTCGACCACCTCCATCACGTGACTGGAGAAGATCACCGTGCCGCCGCCGGTGACGTAGCGGTGCAGGATGTCGCGGATCAGCGCCCCGGAGACCGGGTCGACCGCCTCGAACGGCTCGTCCAGCACCAGCAACCGCGGGCCGTGCAGCAGGGCGCAGGCCAACCCGATCTTTTTCTTCATTCCGGCCGAGTAGTCGACCACCAGGGTGCGCCCGGCGTCGGCGAGCGCCAGCACGTCGAGCAGCTCACCGGCCCGCTGGTCGACCACCTTCGGGTCCATCCCTCGCAACAGGCCGTGGTACGCCAGCAGCTCGGCACCACTGAGCCGGTCGAACAGGCGCACCCCGTCGGGCAGCACGCCGAGCAGCCGCTTGGCGGCCAGCGGGTCACGCCACACGTCGTGGCCCAACACCCACGCCTGGCCCGCGTCCGGGCGCAGCAGGCCCACCGCCATCGACAGCGTGGTGGTCTTACCGGCGCCGTTCGGGCCCAGCAGTCCGTAGAACGAACCCGCCGGCACGTCCAGGTCAACTCCCGCCACGGCGACCTTGTGGTCAAAGCTCTTGGCCAGGCCCCGCAGAGCGAGGGCGGCGTGTGCGGAATCGGTCACGCTTAGACGGTAGCCGGCCCCCGCACCCCGCACCGTCCCGCGAATGGCGCGGTTGTCATAGCCGGGTGGCCTCTGGGGCGTGCAGGCGCAGCATCGTCGCGCCGACATCCGCGGGCGTCCGCCGGCGGGTGGCCACCGACACCAGCACCATCACCGTGAACGCCAGCGGCACCGTCCAGGCCGCCGGCTGGGCCACCAGGGCGGCCGGCCACCCGGTCAGCGGAGCCCCGAGGACGGTCACCAGCACCGCCGCGACGGCAGCGCCGCCGCCCACCAGGATTCCGGCCGCGGCGCCCGCGTCGGTCAGCCCCCGCCACCAGATGCCGAGCACCAGCAACGGGCAGAAGCTGGACGCCGCCACCGCGAAGGCCAGTCCGACCACCTGCGACACGTCCAGGCCGTGCACGTTGAGCGCCAGCACCACCGGAACCGTTCCGGCCAGCAGGGTGGCGATCCGGAAGTCCCGTACCGACCCGCGCCGTCGGACGGTCCGGTCACCGTGGTCGCGGTTGAGCACGTCGGCGAAGACGACACCGGCGACGCTGGTCAGCAGACCGGAGGAGGTGGACAGGAACGCGGCGAGCGCACCGGCCGCCACCAGCGCGGCCAACAACTGCCCCAGCGGGCCGTGACCCAGCGCGGCCTCCGGCAACAGCAACACCACCGCGTCGGTGCGGCCGGTCATCAGCAGTTGCGGCGTGTAGACCCGCCCGAGCACCCCGTACAGGGTGGGAAACAGGTAGAAGGTGCCGACCAGGGCCAGCACCACCAGGGTGGTGCGCCGGGCGGCCGGCCCGTGCGGGTTCGTATAGAACCGCACCAGGACGTGCGGCAGCCCCATGGTGCCCAGGAAGGTCGCCAGGATCAGCGAGTACGTGCCGAACAGCGCTCCGCCGGCCGGTACGCAGAGCCCGGTGCACGGCTGCCCGGCCTCGCCCGGTGGAGCCCCGCCGCGCCCCGGGTCGCCCGGCAACAGCCAGTCCAGCCCGTTGTTGGCGTCCACACCGCTCACCTCCGGCACCGGTTCGCCGGCCTCGAACACCAGTGCCGTACCGGCCTGGACCTGCCGCTGGGAACCGTCCGGTGCGGTGAGCGTCGCGGATCGTTCGACCACGACGGTGGTCCGCTGCTGGAAGGCCGGCCCGTCGACCGGGGCGACCGGCGGACGGCCGTCGGCCTGCCAGTGCAGCATCAGGAAGATCGCCGGTACGGCCAGCGCGGTCAGCTTCAACCAGTACTGGAATGCCTGCACGAAGGTGATCGCCCGCATCCCGCCGAGCGCCACGTTGGCGATCACCACGACGCCGACCAGCAGGGCCCCCAGCTGGTACGGCGCACCCGCGACCGTGGTCAGCGTCAACCCGGCGCCCTGCAACTGCGGCACCAGGTACAGCCAGCCGATGAAGACCACGAACCCGGTGGCGATCTTGCGTAGCCCCGGGGAGTGCAGCCGTACCTCGCAGAAGTCGGGCAGGGTGAAGGCGCCGGAGCGGCGCAGTGGCGCGGCCACGAACAGCAGCAGCGCCAGGTAACCGGCGGCGAACCCGACCGGATACCAGAGCACGTCGACGCCGTACTTGAGGATCAGCCCGGCGACGCCCAGGAACGATGCCGCCGACAGGTATTCGCCGCCGATCGCCGCGGCATTCCAGGCCGGGCTCACCGAACGGGACGCCACCAGGAAGTCGGAGGTGGTGCGGGCCACCCGCAGCCCATACGCCCCGATCGCCACCGTCACCAGGGTCACCACGACCAGCGCGGGAACGGTGTACGGGTTGCCCATCACCGCTCCGGGCGGCGGACCACCGCGACGAAGTCCTGCTCGTTGCGCTCGGCCAGCCGAACGTACGTCCAGCCCACCCCGACCAGGAACGGGAACGCCGCCACACCGAGCAGCAACCACGGCAGGGCGACGCCGAACACCTCGGCCCGCCCGGCGGCGGGTGCCACCGCGAACAGCAGCGGCAACCCGCCCAACCCGATGACCACGACCAGAAACAACCGGACCGCCAACGCGAGCTGGGCGCGCATCAGACCCCGTACCAGCGCCTCACCGACCCGGGTCTGCTCGGCGAGTTCGGTGCGGGTCCGGTCGGGGTCCGGCCGGCGCAGCCGGGCGGCGTCGGCCAGCACGACCCGGGTACGTGCCGGGGTGTCCCCGGCCGGCGGCGGCTGGCGGGGCTCGCCGGGCGTCGTCGCGTCGGCCATGCCCGGCAGTCTCGCCCACCTGGGCCGGATGTCAACCTCACCGGGCCGACTCGGCGCCCGCCGGCTCCTGGCCGCGCTCGAATCCGGCGTG
>DASVVF010000585.1:0-5218 GCA_036386695.1 Catenuloplanes sp.
GGAGATCCCCGTCGTGGCCGAATCCGACGGAGTGCTCCAGCAGTTGGCGGTCAACGAGGGCGACGTCGTGCAGGAAGGCGACCTGATCGCCGTCATCGAGTAGTCGGCGCGCGACCGCGGCCGCTCAGCGCCGGGTCAACCAGCGGATCAGCCGCCGGCCGCGCCGGGCCCCGATCCGGCGGGCGGCCGCCGGCCCGCCGACGGCCTCCTCGGCCGCCACGATCCGGCGGGCCAACCGGGTCGCCTCCGCGTCCAGGCCCGGTGTGGCCAGTGCCAGCCGGGCGACCGACCAGGCGATGGTGACCGGGCGCTGGCGCCCCACACCGGCGATGTCGGCGAGCCGCTCGGCGACCGAGCCGGCCACGTCCGCCCGGACCGTCGGGTCGACCCACGCCGCGGTGACGAGGGTGAACAGCGCCGCTTCGGTGATCCAGTCCTCGACCCCCCAGACCAGCTCCAGCAGCACCCGGCGGCGGGTCGAGCCGACCCACGGTTCGTCGGTGCGGTGATGCAGCAGGCCGAGGCAGGCGTACACCTGGACCGAGCGCACCCACAGCGCCGGATCGTGGCGGGTCATGGCCCGGCCGAGTTCGGTGGCCGGCGCCGCCGGCGGGTGCACCAGCACGGCGAGCAGGTCGGCCAGTTGCACCGTGGCCAGCCCGACGGCGGCGTCGTACGCGGCCGGCGGGCACGCCCAGGCGGCCTGCGCCAGCTGTCGGACCCGCTCGGCGGCGGCCGGGGACGGCGGCGGCAGCGCCGGCTTGGCGTCGGTGCCGTCGTAGCGCCACAGCACCGTGCCGGTGGCCCGCCGGGGGACCCGGATGTCCGGGGCGGGCACGGTGTCGACGGTGACCGCCACATCCGGGATGCCGGCGGCCAGCGCCCGCATGGCGCTGGGCACCTCCAGGGTGCTCAGCCGCAGGTTCCCCCCGGCGACCGGGGTGCCGGTGGCCAGCACCTGCCGCAGCACGTTGACCACCGCCTCCCCGGCGGGTGGCACCCGGCCCAGCCACGGCCGGTCATGGCAGCACTCGGCCAGGTCGGAGTGCTCATGGGCGTTACTGGGGTGGTCGCGGGCGAAGTCGACCAGCGCGACCAGGTGGGCCACGTCGCCGTCGCGTTGGTAGCGCAGCCGGCTGGCGGTGTGCCGGGCGCAGTCGAACGTGGGGTCCTTGGCCAGCGCCCGGTCCGTCCAGCGCAGCGCCCGGTCGAGTTTGCCGTGGTCGGCGAGGGTGCCGGCGATGTCGGCGTACAGGGTGAGGTCGTCGGGGTCGTGCGCGATGGCCCGGCGCAGCGCCGCGAGCGCCTCGCGGGTCCGGCCGGCGCTGCGGTAGGCGTAGCCGAGCCACACCTCGGCGAGCTTCGACGGGGCGGCCCGGACGCCGCGGGCGGCCCAGCTGACCGCCAGGTCGACCGCACCGAGCCGGCGGGCCAGCGCGGACCCGGCCCCGAGCAGCAGGCCGTGGGTGGGGTGTGCGTCGATGCCCTGGGCCACCACCGTCAGGTACGGCGTGAGCGGCGCACGGTGCTCGGCCGGGACCGGGTCGGTGATCCCGGCGCACACCCGCAGCACGGCGCGGGCCAGTTGGTCCGGGTCCAGCCGCGCGCCGAGCCCACCGGCGGTGACCCACGGCACGCCGGCCCAGTCCGCCGTGGGCAGGTGGTGACTCGCCGCCGCGAGCAGTTCCAGCCCGTCGCCGGGACGACCGGCGGCGGCCAGCAGGTGGGCCCGGGCAACCACGGAGCCGATGAACGGGTGCTCCTGCGGCGGGAACAGCTCCAGCCCACCCTGGGCCCGCGCGGCCAGGGTGGCCAGCAACTCGTGCACTTCCGGCAGCGTGGGGGCGTGCCGGATGGCCCCGGCGAGGTGCTCGGCGGCATGCCGCAGGTCGCCCTCGGCCAGGGCCAGCCGGGCCAGCGCCAGTTCGCCCTCGGCCGCCTGGCGGGGGTCGTCGGTTTCCTCGGGCACCTTCGGCGTCCCCCTGTGCGTCGCCCGGCAATGGTCCTTCTGGGACCGGCAGCAATGGTCCTTCTGGGACCGGCAGCCTAGGGCACCGGGCCGATCCGGCGGTACTGCGGCCGCCGACCACCGAAGCGGTGACCACCGCGACGGTGGCCGTGGCAGGCTAGCGGTCGTGTCCACCCTGCGTGATCTCGTCGAAGAACACACCGCCCTCGGGGCCGCCGACATCGACCAGCTGCACCGGCTCGCCGGGGACTGGCAGCTGCTGTCCGACCTGTCGTTCGCCGACCTGCTGTTGTGGGTTCCGGTCAGCGGCCGCTCCGGTGCGCCGCTGACCTTCCTCTGCGTCGCCCAGGTGCGCCCCACCACCGCGCCCACCGCCTACCAGGACGACCAGGTCGGTCGGATCGTCGGCGGCGCCGAGGTGGCCCACCTGGAGATCGCCCATCGGCAGGGTCGGATCTGGCGGGAGGGTGACCCGGTCTGGTACGGCGACACCCCGGCCCGCCACGAGGCGATCCCGGTGCGGCTGCGCGCGGCCGACGGCGAACCGGGCGAGGTGATCGCCGTGGTGGGCCGCGACACCAACCTCTCCACCGCCCGCACCCCCAGCCAGCTGGAGCTCAACTACCTGACCACGGCGGACGACCTGGCGCAGATGGTCGCCGACGGCACCTTCCCGCCGGTGCGGCATCCGGGGGAGATGACGTCGGCGCCCAGGGTCGGCGACGGCCTGATCCGGCTGGACGCGGGCGGGAAGGTCACCTACGCGAGCCCGAACGCGCAGTCGGCGTACCGCCGGTTGGGCTTCAACGCGCACCTGGTCGGCGAGGACCTCGCGACGCTCTGTGGCCGGCTGACCACCGATCCGTTGGAGGGCAGCGAGGTGGGCAACGGGGTGCTGGCGGCGTTGCGCGGCGAGGCGCCGCCCCGCAAGGAACTTGAGGCGCGCGGCGCCACGGTGCTGCTGCGCGCGTTGCCGCTGATGCCGGCCGGCGTGCCGATCGGCGCGCTGGTGCTGGCCCGCGACGTGACCGAGGTGCGCCGCCGGGACCGGGAGTTGATGACCAAGGACGCCACCATCCGGGAGATCCACCACCGGGTGAAGAACAACCTGCAGACGGTCGCGGCACTGCTGCGGTTGCAGGCCCGCCGGGTCGATGTGCCGGCGGCCCGGGTGGCGCTGGAGGAGTCGGTACGCCGGGTGGCCTCGATCGCCCTGGTGCACGAGACGCTGTCGATGTCCAGCGGCGAGGCGGTGGACTTCGACGGCATCGTCGACCGGGTCGCCAAGGCGGCGACGGAGGTGACGACCACGGAGGTGTCGGTGATGATGCGCCGCGAGGGCAGCTTCGGGGTGCTGCCGGCGGAGATCGCGACCTCGCTCGTGATGGTGCTCAACGAGCTGCTGATCAACGCGGTCGAGCACGGCTTCCCCAACCCCGAGCCGACCGTCCCCGGCGCCACCGCCGCCGCGACCACCAGCACCACCACCACAGCGGCCGACGGCCCGGACGCGTTGACCGCCGCGCCGGGCCCGCCGCCGCCGGCCGGCGCGGCGCCCGAGGTGCTGGTGACCGCGCACCGGGTCGGCAAGCAGTTGCACGTCACGGTCGCCGACAACGGGCGGGGGCTGCCGGACGGCTTCCGGGCGGAGCAGACCGGGACCCTGGGCCTGCAGATCGTCCGGGCCCTGGCCACCGGTGAGCTGCGCGGCACGATCGAGCTGCGCAACCGTCCCGGCGGCGGCACGGAGGCGGTCCTCGCCGTGCCGCTCGGCAAACGCTGAGCGGCCCCGCCGGCGCGGCGCTGAGCCGCCCCGCCCGCGCTGGCACTGAGCCGCCCCGCGCCGGGCAGACGCCGGGCGGCTCCGCGCCGGGCAGACGCCGGGCGGCTTCGCGGGCCCCGGGCCCCGCGAAGCCGCCCGGGTCCGGTCGGCCGAGCTGACCGGTCGGTCTCAGCCCAGGGCCCCGCGCTCGCGCCATGCGGTGCGCAGCGCGGTCCGGCCGTTGGTGCGCAGCAGTGAGCCCTCGTAGAGCCGGGCGCTGACGGTCAGCAACGCGGCGGCGGCGGCGAGCAGGATGCCGAGCGACAGCGCCGGTTCCCAGCCGGCGGCGTCACCGGTGAACAACCGCAGCGGCATCGCGGTCGGCGCGGAGAACGGCAGGTACGACAGGATCGTCATCGCGGTCGGGTTGTCGTGCAGGAAGAGCACCGCGAGGAACGGGCCCATCAGCATGAACTGCACGGGCGCCGAGGTGGCGCCGATTTCCTCCGCCCGGCTGGCCAGCGCCCCGACGACCGCCCACAACCCGGCCAGCAGCAGGAAGCCACAGACGAAGAACGGGATGAACCAGCCGATCGCCGGGGCCAGCACGGACAGCAGGGTGGTGTCGGCATCGGTCAGCCGCAGGCCGACCACCGTCGCCGCGGCGATCAGCGCGATCTGGCCCAGGGCCAGCACGGTGACCGCCAGCACCTTGCCGGCCAGCAGCGCCCGCACCGGCACGCTGGCCACCAGCACCTCCACGATCCTGGTCTGTTTCTCCTCGATGACGCTCTGGGCGATCTGGAGCCCGAAGGCGAACGTCGTCATGAAGAAGACCAGCCCGAACATCAGCGGCACCATCACCTGCAGGAACGGGGAAACGGCTGCCGGATCGAGCAGTTGTACCGGTGGTCTGGTGCTCAGCGCCTCGACGACATCGTCGGGCGCCTGGTCCAGGGCGAGCACCCGGACGGTGGCCGGGTTGGTCGTGCCGACCACGCCGGCGTCGACCTCCCGGTCGCGGACCAGTTGCTCGGCGGCCCGGTCGTCGGGCACGGCCCGCACGCTCAGACCGGCCTTGCGCAGGCCGTCGGCGGCCGCCTGGTCGGCGACGGCGACGCTGGACGGGCCGCCGCCGATGAGTGAGGGCAGGACCGTCCCGCCGATGACGAAGAACACGTACAGCAGCGTGCTGATGACGAACGTACGGTCGCGGAGCTTGACCTTGAGCTCGCGGGCGGCGACCAGCCGGGTCGCCTCCCACTCGGACAGCGCGCGGGCTTTCATCGGGTTACCTCCCGGAAGATGTCAGCAAGGGTGGGGGTGACCGGGCGGAATTCCCGGACCGCGCCGCGGGTCAGCGCGGCGCGCAGGACGTCCTGCGCGTCGCCGACCAGCTCGAACTCGGCGCGGGCGCCGTCGAGGTCGACCAGCTGCACGCCCGGCTGGTCGCGCAGCCAGCCGGCGTCGGTGTCGACGACCAGCTC
>DASVVF010000586.1:0-2988 GCA_036386695.1 Catenuloplanes sp.
CCGGCCGGCGGGTGCGGGCGGAGCTGCTCGACGAGGGGCTGGACATCGTCCGCGGGCTCTGGGCGGGGCAGCCGTTCAGCTACACCGGTCGGCACTTCACCGTCCGACCGACCGATTTCATGGTTCCGCCGCCGCCCGTGCAGCGGCCGGGGGTGCCGATCTGGGTGGTCGGTGGCTGGCCGGCGGAGAAGTCGATGCGACGGGCCGCCCGGGCCGACGGCTGGCTGCCGAACCTGGTCGGCGGCCCGCCCGGCGCACCCGGCAAGGTCACCCCCGACACCGTCCGCGAGGGGCTGGCCTGGATCCGGGACCAACGCCGTGTCGACGGGCTCCCCGAGCAGGGGTACGACGTCATCGCCGAGGGGGTCACCGACCCGGCCGACCGGTCCCGGGCCAGCGACCAGGTGGCCGCCTGGGCCGACGCCGGCGCCACCTGGTGGATCGAGGGTGATTGGGCCGTTGACCGGGAGCGGGTCCGGGACTACGCGATGCGGCGCCTCGCCGCCGGGCCGCCACACTGAAAGCCGCCGGTCGACCGGCAGAAAGACCGGCAGAACTGCCGGCTGCGCGCTGGCAATAACGTTTCAGACCGGCAAAACCGGCATTGGCCGTGGCTAGGGTTGCCCGGCGGGTTAGCGCCACGGGGGATGCGGCGCGGACGGCGAACCGGGATTGCGTCGGGGGGACCGCCGTCCGTGCCGCGGTGGGGCGAGCAGTCAGCCGGCGGTGTGCGGGTCAAACCGGTCACCGCCGGCTGTCCGCGTAGCCGCCATTCGGCCGGCGCTGCCCGGGTAACGCGCCCGGGGACCAGGCGGGCGGGTCCCCGGCCAGCAACTCCCGCTCCTGCGGCAGCAGGGTGATCCCCCCGCGCCGGCACACCTCGGCCAGCCTCTCCACCACCGCCGCACGCTGCTCCCGGTGGTCCGTGCTGGCCGCCAGACCGACCAGGGCGGTCACCACGTCGCGCACGTCATGTCCGCCCTCGTACAACTGTGCCGCCACCCGGAACCACTCGGCCGCCCGCTCGCGCTCACCGCGATGCATCGCGATGGTGGCCTCCACCACCGCGCACGCCGGATCGTCGGCCGAGCCGCCCACCCCGGCCATGATCGTGTCCTGGTCGGCGTCCCGGCCCTGGCGGGAGCCGGCCAACATGCGCAGCTCGGCCAGCACGTCCAGCGCCCCGGCGGTCCGGCCGGACTGGGCCAGGGCCAACCCGATCGTGGTCAGGGCCCGCCGCCGGTGACCCGGGTCACCCAACGCCTCCAGCACCGGGATGGCCCGTCGGCCGAGCCGCTCCGCCTCCTCGTACCGGCCGTCCAGGCGGGCCACCTCCGCCAGGTTGGCCGCCGCGAGGGCCCGCAGCCGGTCCTCCCCACACTGGGCGGCCAACCGGTCGACCGCCGCCAGGCGCCGACGGGCGGCCGGCAGGTCACCGATGCGGATCTCGTGCCAGATCAGGTTGTTCTGTGCCACCGCGGCGTCCCGGGTCCGCCGGTGCCGGGTGGCCAGGGCCAGCACCGCCTCGCACTGGAAGCGCCCCCGGTCGTGCGCGCCCGTCGCCGTCCACACCCGACAGAGCAGGGTCCGGGCGGCCAGTTCACCCGGAACGTCCCCGAGCCGTTGGAAGTCCGCCAGCGCCGACTCCGCCGAGTCCAGCTCCTCGGCTCCGGCGTTGTGCTCAAGGGCCAGCTGGGCCAGCCCCACCTTCGCCCAGGCGCGCACGGCCGGCTGCGCCTCGGCGGTCCGCGGGTCGTCGAGGAGACGGCGGAGCCAGTGCCGGCCCACCACATCGCGACCCCGGAAGCGCCACCACCGCGGCAGGGCGGCGGCCAGCCGCAGGGCGGTGTGCGGGTCGTCCTTCGCCGCGAACGCGAGTGCCGCGGACAGGTCGCCCGCGAGGTCGTCGAGGCGGGTCGTCGCCGCGAGCAGCTCGGGCCCGACGAGCTTCGCCGCGGTACGGGTGGCCAGTCCCGCGACGACCGTGGCGTGCCGCCGCCGGGCGCTGGGGAGCTCGCCGCGGGCCAGCGCCCGCTCGGTGGCGAAGTCCCGCACCACGTCGAGCAGGCGGAACCGGAACTGACCCGAGCCACGCACGCTGAGCAACCCCAGCTCGAGCAGCCGGTCCAGGAGGGCGACCGGGTCGTCGGTCGCCGGTGCCGCCGGGTCGTCGCCCGGTGACGGCTCGATGAGCAGTTCCGCCAGCTCCACCGACCAGCGGTTGCGGAACACCGACAGGCGGCGCAGCACGTACCGCTCGGCGGGTTCCAGCAGGCGGTAGCTGGCGGCGACCGCGTCGCGCAGGGTCAGGACGGTCGCCTCACGCGGTGAATCGGGCGCGGCGGCCAGGTCGAGCACCCGGTCGCCGTACCGGTCCAGGATCTGGTTGAGGTCCAGGACCCGGCCACGGGCGGCGGCCAGCTCCAGGGCCAGCGGTAGCCCGCCGAGCCGGCGGACCAGTTGACCGAGCGCGGCCACCTCGTCCGGCCCGGGCGGGCTGCGCCGCACCCGCCACAGCCGGGCCAGGAACAGCGCGGCCGCCGGGTAGCGGGCCAGGGCCCCGAGCTCCTCGTCGGCCTCCGGCGGCGGTACGTCCAGCGGCGCCACCGGCCACACCTGCTCGCCGGGCACTCCGATGGGATGTCGCCCGGTGGCGAGGACCTGCAGACCCGGTGCCGCCCGGGCCAGCCAGTGCACCGCCTCGGCCACCGCGTCGGGCGCCCGCTCGACGGCGTCGACGAGAACCAGGGCGGGCGCACCGGCGAGCCGGGCGGCCAGGTCCGTGGCCCGGCCCGCGCCGAAGACCGCGGCGATGACAGTGAGAACGTCACCGCAGGTCGAGTTCTCACTCACCACGAGGCCACTGACGCCACCGGGATGCCGGTCGGCGACCTGATGCGCCACGCTCAACGCCAGGGTGGTCTTGCCCACGCCGGCCAGGCCGACCAGGGTGACCGGCCCGACCGCGCCCGCGCCCAGCAGCGTGGT
>DASVVF010000587.1:0-7540 GCA_036386695.1 Catenuloplanes sp.
AGCCCACCGGCCGGCCACCCGGACCAACCTCCACAACCAAATAGCTCGAACCTGCGACTCGCAGGTTCGAGCTATTCCGATGTCTTGAGACATCACAGTGTCGGGCTGACAGGATTTGAACCTGCGACCCCTTGACCCCCAGTCAAGTGCGCTACCAAGCTGCGCTACAGCCCGTTGCCACGCCCCAGAAACTCAGCGCGTGGCAGCCGGTACAGCGTAGCGCAACCCGGACCATCGACGCGCACGCCCCTCGGCGCGCGCGGCCCACCGCCTACCGCCGTGGCGCTGCGGAAAAGCGCGGGTCCGGTTCACGCCAGGAAGGACCTGCGGGACCCGAGCTGGGAGGCAGCCCTCACCCCTCTAAGCATCCTAGGTAGCTGGGGCGGTCGGGTGGCGGTGGAGATGAAGCTGCGCCGCTCGCCGGAGGGCGGGCGGCGCAGCGGAGTGGAGCGGAGTGGAGCGGAGCTCAGCCGTGGGCCTTGCCCCGGCCGCCAGGGCCGAGGCGTTTGCGGGGGCGTACCGAGACCTCGACCGGGCTGCCCTCGAAGCCGAACTCCTCGCGGAGCTTGCGCTCGACGAAGCGTTGGTAACCGGCGTCCAGCGGGCCGGTGGTGAACAGGACGAACTTGGGTGGGGCGACGCCGGCCTGGGTGGCGAAGAGGACCCGCGGCGCGCGACCGCCACGGACCGGGTGCGGCGTGGCCTGGACCAGTGCGGTGAGCCACTGGTTGAGCTGCCCGGTCGGCACCCGCATCTCCCAGCTGTGCAGGGCCCGTCGGATCGCCGGGGCGAGCTTGTCGACGGCTCGGCCGGTGCGCGCGGAGATGTTCACCCGGATCGCCCACGGGATGCGACGCAGCTCCCGTTCGATCTCCTTGTCGAGGTAGTGTCGTCGGTCGCCGTCGACGAGGTCCCACTTGTTGAAGGCGATGACCAGGGCCCGCCCGGCTTCGACGACCGAGCTGAGCACCCGCTGGTCCTGCTCGCTGATCGGTTCGCTGGCGTCGAGGAGCACCACGGCGACCTCGGCCGCCTCGACCGCGCCGGCGGTGCGCAGGCTGGCGTAGTACTCGGTGCCACTGGCCTGGTTGACCCGCTTGCGCAGGCCGGCGGTGTCGACGAACTGCCAGATTTCCCCGTCCATCTCGACCAGGCTGTCGACCGGGTCGACGGTGGTGCCGGCGACCGAGTCGACGACCGCTCGTTCCTCGCGGGCGACCCGGTTGAGCAGGCTGGATTTGCCGACGTTGGGCCGGCCGACGAGGGCGACGCGGCGCGGGCCGCGCGGGCCGTCCTCGATGATGAGCGGCGGCTCGGGCAGCGCCTGGAGGATCGTGTCGAGCAGGTCTCCGGAGCCACGGCCGTGCAGGGCCGACACCGGGTGCGGCTCGCCGAGGCCCAGCGACCACAGCGAGGTCGCCTCGACCTCGGTGGCGGCGTTGTCGACCTTGTTGGCGACCAGGATGACCGGCTTGGCGCTGCGGCGCAGCATGCGTACGGCCGCCTCGTCGACGTCGGTGGAGCCGACGGTCGCGTCGACGACGAAGACCACCACGTCGGCGGTGGTGACGGCGATCTCGGCCTGGGCGGCGATCGCGGCGGCGCGGTCGCGGGCGTCGGGCTCCCACCCGCCGGTGTCGACGACGGTGAACCGCCGGCCGTTCCACTGCGCGTCGTAGGGCACCCGGTCGCGGGTCACACCGGGTACATCCTCGACCACCGCCTGGCGGCGGCCGATGATCCGGTTGACCAGGGTGGACTTGCCGACGTTGGGGCGACCGACAACGGCGACCACGGGTGCGGGGCCGGCCTGTTCGCGGGGCACCTCGACCGGTGCGGGGAGTTCGGTCCAGCCGTCGGTGTCGGCCCAGCTGTCCTCGGTGCGGGCCGGTACCCGCTCCACGTCGTTCACGCTTTCACCTTCGCGTTCAGCAGATCGTGCAGGCGCTCGACGACCTCGTCGATGCCCAGCGTGGTGGTGTCGAGTTCCACCGCGTCGGGGGCCTGCTGCAGCGGGTCGACCTTCCGGGTGGAGTCGAACCGGTCCCGGCGCGCCAGCGCGGCGGCGGTCGCGTCGACGTCGGCGGCCTGCTCGGCGCTGCGGCGGCGGGCCCGGGCGTCGACCGAGGCGGTCAGGTAGACCTTCAGGTCGGCGTCGGGGGCGACCACCGTGCCGATGTCGCGGCCTTCGACCACGATCCGTTCGGCCCGGGCGATCAGCCCGCGCTGCAGGGCGACCAGAAGCTGGCGTACGGCGGGTACGGCGGCCACCGCGGACACCGCACCGGTGACCTCGGGGCCCCGGATGTCGGCGTCGATCCGCGAGCCGTTCGCCGCGATGTGCGGATTGTCGGGGTCTGTGTTGATCTCCAGGTCCACCTCGCCGGCGATCTTCGTTACCGTGTCGGTGTCCTGCGGGTCCACGCCGGCGCGCAACACCGCCCAGGTCACCGCGCGGTACATCGCGCCGGTGTCGAGATAGCGGGCGCTCAGGGAGCTGGCCAACCGCCGGGAAACGGTGGATTTGCCGGATCCGGACGGGCCATCAACGGCCACCACACACCGTCCGGACCGTACTTCTTGCGCCACCGTTCCTCCTCGTCAATATGCTTTACCACCACGGACCTGTGCCAACCGGCCCGAGGTCTATCATGCCCCGTCCCCCGCACCGCCACCGGCGCGCGGGGTCAGTCCGCGACCACCCGGAACAACGCGGCGATCTCCCCGTTGTTCAGTCGGCGGGTACGCCCGGCCCGCAGGTCACCGAGCTTGATCGGACCGATGGAGGTGCGGATCAGGCGCGACACCGGGTGCCCGACCTCGTCGAGCAACCGGCGCACGATGTGGTTGCGGCCCTCGTGCAGGGTGATCTCGATCTGCGCGGTACGCCCCAGGGTGTCGACGAGCTTGAATGAGTCGACCTTGGCTGGCCCGTCCTCCAGGTCCACCCCGGCCAGCAGTCGCCGCCCCACCCCCCGCGGCACCGGGCCGGCAACCTCGCACAGGTACGTCTTCACCACGCCGTACGACGGGTGCATCAACTTGTGCGCGAGGGTGCCGTCGTTGGTCAACAGCAGCAGACCCTCGCTGTCGGCGTCCAACCGACCGACGTGGTACACCCGCTGGTCGAGCCCACCGAGGAAATCGGCGATCGCCGAGCGGCCCTTCTCGTCGGCCATCGTGGACACCACACCGCGGGGTTTGTTCATGGCCAGGTACACCAACCGCGTGTCGGCGACCACCCGCTGCCCGTCGACGTAGATCTCCGCGTGCGTCGGGTCGACCTTGTCACCGAGCTGGGCGACCCGGCCGTCGACGGTCACCCGACGACGGAAGATCAGGTCCTCGCAGGCCCGCCGTGATCCGACACCCGCGGCGGCGAGCACCTTCTGCAGGCGTTCGGTGGTCACCGGGTCAGCGTTGGGCATCAAAGACTTCTTCCACGTCGTCGGGCAGGAACGGGGCCAACGGCGGCAGTTGGTCGACGGAGTTCAGGCCGAGCTTCTCCAGGAACAGCACCGTGGTGCGGTAGAGAAACGCCCCGCTCTCCTGCTCGGTGCCGCATTCTTCAACCAGGCCGCGCGACACAAGGGTACGCATCACGCCGTCGCAGTTGACACCGCGGATGGCCGAGATCCGCGACCGGCTCACGGGCTGTTTGTACGCGATTACAGCCAGTGTTTCCAACGCTGCCTGGGTCAGTCGCAGCGACTGCCCGTCCAAGACAAACCGCTCGACATAGGCGGCGTATTCCGGGCGTGTGTACAGCCGCCACCCCCCGGCAGCCCGCCGCAGGTCAAAGCCGTGCCCCGCGGCGGTGTAGCCGGCCGAGACCGCCTCCAGCATGGCGGCGACGCGCTCGGTGGGTTGCTCGAGGATCTGGGCCAGCACCATCTCGGCGACCGGCTCATCGACCACCAGCAGAATCGCCTCCAGAGCCGCCCGCAGCTCGTGGTCGTCGACCACCCGCGCTGGGTCGACGGTCACATCCCGCTGCGCGTCGTCACCCTGGCCGGAAAGTGCCACGCCGTCGACGACCCGCGCCGGGCGAACCGCCCCGTTCGCCGCGATGGCCCGGCCTTCCGCAGCGGCCGGGTTCTCCGCAGCGGCTCCGTTCCGCGCGGCAGTCCTGTCCCGCTCGCCAGCCCGGGACACCTCCGCGGCCCCGGCGGGGACGGCAGCCGGGTGGGAGAACCCGGCCGGGCCGGCAGCCGGCTCGGGGACTTCGGCCGGGACGGATGCGGGTGATTCATCCACAGCCCCTGAGGTTCCAGCGACGACGCCGGCCGACGGATCCAACGGCGCGACCGTACGGTCTCCGCGGTCGTCGTCGGACCGGAGCGCTGGGCTGTCCACCGACACTCCCCCGCTCTCCGGCGGCCCGGCCTCCGGTGGGCCGGGTGCCGGGATCGCGTCGGGGAGCGGGATGTCCGGATCGTTGGGGTCGGCGACGCTCCCGTGCGGGTCGGGTAGCGGCGCGTCGACGGCCGTCGGGTGCTGCTGCCCCCATTCCGCCGGTGCGTCCGGCACGGCCGGGACCTCGCCGGGCTCCGGTTCCGCTGGTGCGTCCGGCACGGCTGGGACCTCGCCGGGCTCCTCGGTACCCGCCGCGGCCCGCCGGCCCTGGGCGGCGGCATGGGGGCGCTCCCAGGGCGGGACCCAGGCAGCGGCCTGCGCGGCCAGGGACTCCGGGCTGTCGTCGGTGCTCACCGCGGTCGCTCCTGTTCGTCGTCCTCCGCCGGCAAACCGGCATCCTGGTCGACCGGCAAACCGGCATCCTGGTCGACCGGCAAACCGGCGGCACCGTCCGCCGGCAACCCGGCCGGGGTCGGGTCCGGGGGTGGTTCGTCACCTCGTGGAGCCGGGTCCGCCGGCAAGGGCGGGTCCCCCGGCAGGGCCGCCTGTGCTGTGTCGTCGGCCGGCTGGCCGGCGTACTCGTCGACGTGCAGGTCCGCGCCGGCGTCGGCGCCGCCGGTCCACCGCACGGTCAGTTCCTCCAGGGCCTGCGGCTGGTCGAAGGCGACCAGGCCTTCGCGGTACAACTCCAGCAGCGCGAGGAACCGCGCGACGACTTCCAGGGTCGACTCGCAATCGGCGCACAGCAGGGAGAACGTGGCGATGCCGGCGCGGCGCAGCCGGTCGCGCAGCAGCGTGGCGTGTTCCCGGACGCTGACCCGGACCTGGTGGATGTGCTCGATGGAGACCACCGGCGTCGGCTTGGGGGTCATCGCCTTGATGGCGAGTTTCAGCAGGCGGGCGGGGCCGATGCCGAGCACCAGGTCGGGCAGCGCGTCGGCGTAGCGCGGTTCCAGGGAGACGGCCCGGGGGTAGCGGCGGGACCCGACCGCCTCCAGGGCGTTGATGTGGGCGGCGGCCTCTTTGAACGCCTTGTACTGCAGCAGCCTGGCGAACAGCAGGTCGCGGGCCTCCAGCAGGGCAAGATCCTCCTCGTCCTCGACCTGCGCCGCCGGCAGCAGCCGGGCCGCCTTGAGGTCGAGCAGGGTGGCGGCCACCACGAGGAACTCACTGGCCTCGTCGAGGTCCCAATTGTCGCCCATCGCCCTGATGTACGCGATGAACTCGTCGGTCACCCGGTGCAGCGCCACCTCGGTCACGTCGAGTTTGTGCTTGCCGATGAGCTGCAGCAGCAGGTCGAAGGGGCCGGTGAAGTTCGCCAACCGCACGGTGAACCGGCCGGAGTCAACCGGCGCGTCCGGCGACCCCTCGCCCGCGACGGCGACGCCCAGGCCGGCGGCGTCCAGCGGACCAGCATTTAGGGCAGCGGCATCCAGGGCAGCGGCATCCAGGGCGGCGGCATCCAGGGCGGCGGCATCCAGGGACGGTGGCGGTGGCTCGACGGCCCGTTGGCCGTGGACCACCGCGGCTACGCCCGCCCCGTCGTCGGGGGTGGCGGTCAACTGCTCGGCGGTCATGTCCACATCCTCGTCACTGGGGTGCCGACCGGTCGACCGGCACCTGCCAAGCCGACGACCAGGCGGCAGCAGCCGGCTCGGCGGCGGCACACGAACCGGCGCCGATGCGGCAGGACTACCCGATCGCCAGGCATATCATCGGTCGCTGTCCGGTCCCGTCGAGCACCGGCCCCCGGCATCAGCGCGGCCGGCGGTGGGGTAACAGCCGCTCCGACCACTGACCGTGCCGGATCCCGCGCAACGGGTTGCCCACGCGACGCGGGTGGCCGGTGAGCGCGGCGCATCGGCGTGCCGGTCCGGCCGGCTGGTGCGCGGTCGCCCGGACGGGTCGCCCCCGGCGACAGGGTCAGCCGCGTTCGGCCTGGGCCGCGATGACCTCGCGGGCCAGCTGCCGGTAGTTGCGGGCCCCCGACGACGCCGGGTCCAGGGTGGTGATCGGCGCACCGGCCACGGTGGACTCCGGGAACTTGACCGTCTTGGTGATCACGGTCTGGTACACCTTGTCGCCGAACGCCTCCACCACCCGCTGCAGCACCTGCCGGCAGTGCGTGGTGCGGCTGTCGTACATGGTGGCCAGGATGCCTTCCAGCTCCAGGTCGAAGTTCAGCCGCTCGCGGACCTTGTCGATGGTGTCCAGCAGCAGGGCCACCCCGCGCAGGCTGAAGAATTCACACTCCAGGGGGATCAGCACCCCGTGCGCGACGGTGAGCGCGTTGATCGCGAGCAGCCCCAGTGACGGCTGGCAGTCGATCAGGATGTAGTCGTACTCCTTGCGCACCGAGCGCAGCACCCGGGCCAGCGCCATCTCCCGGGCCACCTCGTTGACAAGCTGGATCTCCGCGGCCGACAGGTCGATGTTGGCGGGCAGCATGTGCAGGCCGGCGACGTCGGTCTTGATGATGACGTCCTCGGCGCTCACGTCGTCCTGCATCAGCAGGTTGTAGATCGACAGGTCGAGGTTGTGCGGGTTGACACCAAGACCGACCGAGCAGGCGCCCTGGGGGTCGAAGTCGACCAGCAGCACCCGGCGGCCGTACTCCGCCAGGGCGGCGCCCAGGTTGATGGTGGTGGTCGTCTTACCGACCCCGCCCTTCTGGTTGGCCAACGCGATGATGCGGGCCGGGCCGTGCCGGTCGGTCGGCATCGGTTCGGGGATCGGCCGACGCATCGTGTAGGCGGTCGGGTCGGCCGGGCCGAGGTCGGCGCCCAGGTCGAGGGACGCCTGCTGCTCACGAAGGACCGAGGTCCAGGCCTCGGCGCGGTCACCGATTCCAGCCATGTTCGCCTCGCCCTCTCCCGACTTCGCGGCGTCGGAGCCGACCGGCGTCTCGGGTGACGCCATCGCCGCCAAACCCCGCAGCCCGACGAGCGCCGATGCCCGACTGTACGCCACCACCGGTTGCCTGCCCGGTCACCGTACCGGCGTGTCGCCGTGCCAGCCCGCGTCGGCGCGCCGCGCTCGGCGGCGGTGCCGCCAGGGGTATGCACCGCGGGGCTCGCGGGGGCCGCTGCCCGCTCACCCGCGCGCCCGCGGATGCGCTGTGGCGTACACCTCACGCAGCCGCTCCACGGTCACCAGGGTGTAGATCTGCGTCGTGGTGACCGAC
>DASVVF010000588.1:0-2289 GCA_036386695.1 Catenuloplanes sp.
TTGAGCTGGACGTCGCGCAGCCGCCGCCCGAGCAGGGCATGACCGGCACCGACGTCGTACCGGATGCCGATCGCCGTGATCTTCTCGATCAGGAACCGGTTGACGTCGTTGAAATCCATCAGCTGCGCGAGCAACCGCCGAACCGCCTGCGGCCCGGGCTCGTTGGTCGTCAGCTGCATCTGGGCGCGGGTGTTGTCCAGAACGTCGGCGGCCACCGGATGCCGCTCGGACTCGTAGCTGTCCAGCAGGTCGCCCGGCGCCCAGCCGTTGAGGGCAGCCGCCAGCTTCCAACCCAGGTTGAACGAGTCCTGGATCCCGAGATTGAGCCCCTGCCCACCCATCGGCGGGTGGACGTGCGCGGCGTCCCCGGCCAGGAACACCCGACCGACCCGGTAGCGCTCGGCCTGGCGGGTCGCGTCGCCGAAGCGCGACAGCCAGCGGGGGGAGTGCGCGCCGAAGTCGGTGCCGGCGTACCTGCGTAGCTGTTGCCTGAACTCCTCGAGCGTCGGCGGCACCCTACGGTCGTCCACCACGCCCTGCGCCGGCACGACCGCCCGGAACACCCCCGGCCTGCCCGACGGCCCGATCCCGAACCGCTTCTCGGTCTTGCGCACCTCGGTCGTCACCGCGGTGATGTCGTCCAGGGACGCCGTCACCTCCAGCTCGCCCAGCAGCGTGTCGATTCTCGACGGCTCGCCGGGGAACCCGACCCCGAGCAGTTTCCGCACCGTGCTGCGCCCACCGTCACAGCCGACGACGAACCGCCCCCGCGACGGCGTCGCGGTTGCATCCTCAAGGTGGACCGTCACGCCGTCGTCGTCCTGCTCCAGCCCGACCACCGCACAGCCGCGCCGGATCTCGGCCCCGGTTTCGGCCGCGTGCTCGGCGAGCAACCGGTCGGTGAGCGTCTGCGGAATGCCGAGCACGTATTCGTGGGCGGTGTCCAGCCCGGTGGGAGCGGGCTTTTCGATGCCCGCGAAAAATCCCCCGATCGGGTACTGCCTGCCGTTTTCGAGGAACCGCTCCAAAAGCCCCCGCTGATCCATCACCTCGATACTGCGCACGTGCAGCCCGAGCGACCGCACGAACGGCGGCGGCTCGGCCTCCTTCTCCAGCACGAGCACATCGACGCCCCGCAGACGCAATTCGCCCGCCAGCATCATGCCGGTCGGCCCGCCCCCGACGATGATCACATCAAACATGCATACCTCCATTGTCTGGGAATTCCCGCCCGACCGACGATTGTGCGCCACCACCGGGGCCTTGCCGCAAGCCCGGGGGTGCGGTATATGTTGATAGTGGCAAGGAGTTCCGTCTCCTTGCTTTTGTTGTTTCAGGCCGGCGCCGGGATAGCCGGGCCAGGGGCCGCGGGTCTGGCCGACCGTCGACACCGCCAGCCACGGTGGTCGTCGTCCACGATCGACGCCGTCTGCGGCACACTGGGACGATGCGTTCCCTGACGGTGGTGCTGGTGGCCGGCGCGCTGATTTCCGTGGCCGGGTGCACCGGTCCACGGACGCCTGACGGGGCCGCGCCGCCGGGCCGGCCAGCCGGGTCGGCCCAGCCGGGCGGGTCGCCCGGGCCCGCCGGGTCCGGCCAGCCGGACGGGTCCTGGCGGCGGCTGTCGCCCGCCCCGTCCCCACGCACCGAGGTCACCGCCGCCGCGTCGGGGACGCGGATCGTGGTCGTCGGCGGCTACCGGGCCGACGCCGCCACCGTGGCCACAACCGAGATCCTGGACACGACAACCGGACGCTGGGAGCGCGGGCCGGACCTGCCGGTGGCCGTCAACCATGCGATGGCCGCGACGGTGGGCGACGTGGTGTACGTGTTCGGCGGTTACCTCGCCGACAGCAAGCCCAGCACGGCGGCGTACCGGCTCGACGGTGGCGCCTGGCGCCCCACCGCCGCCCTGCCGGAGGGCCGCGCGGCCGGCACCGCCGTCAGCCAGAACGGCATGGTCTACGTGGCGGCCGGGGTCGGCCCGGCCGGGTTGGCCACCGACATGCTGGTGTACGACGCGGCCGGCGACCGCTGGTCGCGCGCCCCGGGGCCACCCACCCGGCGGGAACACCTCGCGGGTGCGGGCTTCGGCGGGCTCATCTACACCGCCGGCGGGCGCACCGGCGGGCTGGACACCAACGTGTCGGCCGTCGAGGTGTTCGACCCGCGCAGCCGGGCGTGGACCGCGTTACCGCCGCTGCCCACCGCGCGCGGCGGTCTGGCCGGGGCCGCCACGTGCGCCGGCCAGATCGTGGTGATCGGTGGCGAGGCGGCCGCCACCTTCGC
>DASVVF010000589.1:0-4259 GCA_036386695.1 Catenuloplanes sp.
GGCCAGGGCGGCGCTAACCATCGCCACCGCCTGCCAGGACTGGCGTACCAGGCGGGGCGGGACGTCCTCCGGTGACCACAGTGCCCGGTCGACGCAGTGGGCGAGCCGACGCAGACCGGCGCGGGTCGGCTCGTCGACGAAGGCGGGCAGGTCGGCCGCGACATCACGGACGGTGGCACCCCGGCGGACCGGCACCCCGTGGTCGAGGAGCCGGTCACGCACCTCCAGCCAGGCACCGGCGATGACCGGTACGGGATGACCCCGGCGCCGCCGCCGGGTCCGGCGCCGCTTGGCCAGCGGCACCGCCGCCGCCGCACCGGCGAGCAGCAGGGCGGTCGCCACGCCCGCCGCACCGAGGTGGGCCGGGCCGACGCCCGCCGGCCGGGCGGCGGCCCGGGTCGCCGGCGCGGCCTCGGGCGCTCGGCGGTCCGGCGTGCCGGTGGGGGCCGCCGGGACGGGCGGCGGCGGGGCGTTGCGCGCCTGCTCAGTGGCCGCCCCCAGGCCACCACCGGCGCGGCCGGCCCCGGCCTGGGCGGTCGGGTCCAACGGCACCCAGCCCAGCCCGGTCACCCGCACCTCCGGCCAGGCCAGGACGTCGGCGTTGCGGACCGTGTACCGGTTGCCCGGCTCGGCGGCGGTCGGCTGGCGGAAGCCGACGACCAGCCGGGCCGGCAGGCCCAGCGACCGGGCCAGCAGGACGTAGCCGGTCGCGAACTGCTCGCTGGTGCCGCGCTTGCTGGTGGTGAGGAAATACTGCAGCTGCGGGTAGCCGTGGCCGGTCGGCAACTGCTCGCCGGTGGCGACCCGGTAGTTGCGGCGCAGGTAGCCCTCCAGCGCCAACGCGGTGCGGAAGTTGGGCGGCGCCGGCCCGACCGCGTCGCGGGCGAGGGCGCTGAGGACCGGTGGCAGGTCGGCCGGCGCGGCTGCCGACGAGGTGGTGTCCAGCGCCGCCCCGGCGAGTCGGTCGGCGGGCGCGTCGGGCACCGCCCACCGCACGTCGTAGCGCAGACCGGCCGGGTTCTGCGCCGCCACCAGGGTGCCGTCGGCGTCGTCGACCAGCGGCGCCGGGCCGGCGCCCGACACGGCGACGGCCACGGTGCGCCCCGGCGTGGGTAGCCACGGACCGCGGAGCCCTTCGATCGACACCTGGGCGGACCGGATCCGGGTGGGCACGGTGACCGAGGGGTCCGCCGGCCGGCCGGCGCCCAGCCGGTGGTACCGGGCGGCACTGGTCCACCGGCGGCCGTCGAAGGCGTCCAGCACCACGACCGGCCACCGGTCCGGCGTGGCGTCCGTCCAATGGTGGAAGACGACCCGGTCCGGGGTACGCAGCCGTTCGCTGATCTCGTCGAGCGGGCTGACCGCGCTGGACCGGTGCGGCACCGGTTGGCGCAGCTCGCGCAGCGACGCGGCCGGCCGCTCGTCGGGGACCCCGGCGAAGCCGGCCACGCCGCCGGCCGCCACCACCGCGACCAGCGCCAGCGCCGCCCCGACGGCGCGTCGGGCGGCACCGACCGGCCGGCGGTGACCGGCCAGGACGAGGACGGCGGCGAGGCAGTACGCCAGCCCGGCGGCGAGCGCGGTGGGCGGGGTCGCCGCCGCGTACGCCTGGGCCAGCGCGGCGAGGGCGAGCCCGGGCAGCAGGGCGGCCAGTGGCCACCCGCGACGCACCAGTTCCACGCCGACGACGGCGGCCACCGCGACGAGCAGGGGGACGAAGAGGATCAGCTCCGGTTCGGGGCGGGCCGGCCAGGCGGAGTCCAGGGTCAGCCGCCAGCCGTTCACCACCCCGGTGCGCACCGCCCGTACGGTCGCACCGGGCGACCCGCCGGTGAGCGGGCCGCGCAGGACGGTGCCGGCCAGCGCGGCCGCCCCGGCGGCCACCGCGAGCGGCGCCCGCCAGCCGGCGCTGCCGCGTCGACCCAGCGCCACCTGGTCGACCAGGCCGATCAGGAACGCGACGGCGAGCACCGGCAGGACCAGTTCGCCGGCGGTGAACACCGGCGCGAACAGCAGGCCACCGATCGCCACGGTTGCCAGCACACCGACGCCGGCCCGGCGGGCGCTCACCGGCCCGGTGACGCCGCCCGGACGGGCGCTCACCGGGACATCACCGTGTTCCAGCCGGCCACGGCGTCCGCGGCGCAGGTGGCCTCCACCACGGTCAGTCCACTGCCCGCCCACCGGCCGTCAGGGGCCAGGTCGACGACGACCAGGCGGCCCCACCGGCGTGGAACCGCGGCCAGCGCCGGAAGGTCCTCGGCCGAGGGACCGCCGGTGATGAACACCAGGCAGCTGCCGGACCCCTCGGCGGCGGCCAGCAGCGGCAGCAGAACGGTGCGGTCGGTGCGGTCGGTGCCGTCGGTGCGGTCGCCCTGGGCGGTCGCGCACAGCCACTCGGTGACCTGCCGCGACGTGGCGCCCGCGGCGGTGTCCAGCACGGTGTCCCCGGTGGACGTCAGCCGCAGCGCGTGGTCCTCGGCGAGGGCGGCGTGCGCCAGCGAGGCGGCCACCTCGACGGCGTCCTCGTAACCGGCGGCGCTGAGCACGTCGCGGCGGCTGTCGAGCAGGATCGCCAGCCTCGGTCGCTGGGGGTCCATGAACTCGCGGACCATCAGTTTGCCGGTGCGCGCGGTGCTCTTCCAGTGCAGGTGCCGAGGTTCGTCGCCGGGGACGTACTCGCGCAGCGAACGGAACTCCACCGAGCCGCGGAACGGGGTCTGGACGGCGACCGCGCCGTGTCCGGCGCCCCGGCCGGCCGACATCCGGTGCGCCGGGTGGACCCGCGGGCGTACCCAGAGGACCGCCCGGCCGCCGACGGTGGCCGTCGTCTCGGCCAGGCCGAGCCGATCCCCGCGGTGCACCCGCAGCGGGCCCAGCACCAGCCGTCCCCGGCGGGCGGTGGGAAGGTCGTACGTCCGCGGCACCGACCCCCCCGGCGCGAGGGTGGGCAGGTCGACGGTGATGTCCCGGTGTCCGGCCACCGGGTCCCGGGCGGTGAGCGCGGTGACCGGGTCCGGGCCGGCGTTGACGACGACCAGGCGACCCAGGGCCGGTTCGCCCCGGTCGACCTGGTCGGGGTGCAGCTCGCGGCGGACCCGCAGGCTCGGGCGGCGGCGGGCGGCCAGCACGGCGATGAGCAGGGCGCCCAGCGCCCCGCCGGCCACCACCCGCAGCAGCGCGAAGCCGGACCAGTATCCGAGCAGGAACAGCACGGGGGCGCCGACCAGCAGGCCGATCCCCCGACCGGTGAGGCGCATGTCAGGCGTACACCCGCCCGGAGATGGTGGGCACCGGCACCTCGGCGAGGAGTTCCTCGATGAGGGCGGCCGGGCTGCGTCGGCGCAGTTCGGCCTCCGGTCGCAGGATCAGGCGATGGTTCAGCACCGGAACGGCGACCTGCTTGATGTCGTCGGGGGTCACGAAGGAACGGTCGTGGGTGGCGGCCAGCGCCCGGGCCGCCCGGACCAGCGCGACGCTGCCCCGCGGGCTCGCCCCGAGTCGCAGGTCGTCGTGCTCGCGGGTGGCGGCGGCCAGCCGGACCGCGTAGTCGCAGACCTGCTCGTCGACGTGCGAACGGCGGACCACCTCGATCACGTTGGCCAGTTCCTCCAGGCTGACGGCCGGCAGCAGCTGTTCCGGGCTGACCCCGGCACTGTCGTCGAGCAGCACCCGCACCTCGGCGCCGCGTTCGGGGTAGCCGACGCCGACCCGCATCAGGAACCGGTCCAGCTGCGCCTCCGGCAGCCGGTAGGTGCCGTCCATGTCGACCGGGTTCTGGGTGGCGACCACCATGAACGGGCGGGGAACCTCGTGCCGTACGGCGTCCACCGTGACGGTGCGTTCCTCCATGACCTCCAGCAGAGCGGCCTGGGTCTTCGGGGTGGCCCGGTTGATCTCGTCGGCGAGGACCACGTTGGCGAAGATCCCGCCGGGGTGGAAGTCGAAGGTGGCCGCGATCTGGTTGAAGACCATCACCCCGGTGACGTCGCTGGGCAGCAGGTCGGGGGTGAACTGGATCCGCCGCCAGGTGCCGGCGACACTGCGGGCCAGGCACCGGGCCAGGGTCGTCTTGCCCACCCCGGGCACGTCCTCGACGAGCAGGTGGCCCTCGGTGAACAGGCAGGCCACGGCCAGCCGTACCAGCTCGGGTTTGCCCCGGACGACCTGTTGGATGTTCTGCGCCAGCCGCTCGTAGGCCTGGCCGGGGGTGATGGTCGCGTGGTTCACGCTGTGTTCCGTTCCGTGTGGCGAAAGGT
>DASVVF010000590.1:0-5202 GCA_036386695.1 Catenuloplanes sp.
GTGGCATCCAGCGTTGCGGACCTTGACGAGATCGCCGCGGTTCAGGAACGCTTCGGGATGAGCCCGGTGTGGGTGATGCCCGAGGGCACTGCCAGCGGCACCGTCGTCGGGCGAATGCGGGAGCTGGCCGACGAGGTTCTCGCCCGGGGCTGGAACCTCACGACGCGCCTGCATGTGCTGCTGTGGGAGGACACCCGTGGCAGATAGCGAGATCATGCCGGGTGGGCTTGGACGGGGCCGTCGTTCCCTCCGCCGCGAGCCGCGCGTGCGGGGTAGCGGCTCTGTGTCGCATGAGCGCGGTGGGATCGTTCCTGCCGTCCAAGCAGGATCCACCATACCCGAAGCGGGTCCGGTGACGCATTCCCTGATGCCGTACCTGTTGGACGTGCGGCATCTCACGGCCGCCGCCCGGTTGTGTATGCGGCGCTCGGGCTCACCTGGTGCGGACGGCCTTACGTGGGCCGGCTACCGCCACGGGATGCGCGAGCGCCTCGCGGAGCTGGCCGCACGGCTGCGCGCCGGCACGTGGACGCCCGAGGCCGTGCGGTTCGTGGACATCACCTCCTATACCGGCAAGGTGTTCCCGGCGGTGATCCCGACCGTGCAGGACCGCATCGTTCACCGGGCGATGCGGCGCGCTCTCGACCCCATCCTCGACCACCTGGTGCTGCACGATTGGGTGTCGGCCTACCGCCCGAACCGCAACCGCATCACCGCCCTACGACAAGCCGAGCAGCACCTACGCGCCGGGCGGCGGTGGGTAGCCGACGTCGACGTGGCCGGCGCCTCCACCGGCGGCACCGTCGAGCAGTGCGTGGACTGGCTCGCTGAATACGTCACCGACGGCTCATTCCTGAGCGTCTTCCGCCGCGCCCTGGACGGATTACCGAGCCCGCTGGTGCCCGGTACCGGGCTGTGGCCGGTGCTGTTCCACCTGCGGATGTCGAGGGTCGACGCCGTCCTGCAGGAGCGGCCGGTCGTCCGATTCGCCGACAACTACCTGATCTTCACCGCGACCCAAGCCGACGCCGTCGAAGCGTTCGGCGCGGTCACCGCCGCCCTGGCGCCCCTCGGGCTGCACCCGCACCCCGGCAAGAGCCGCATCCGAGCGCCGCACCAGGCCAACGCCGAAGACCTGTTCCTCATCGATGGGTGAAAGGACACTGCCCATGACCACGACGCTCACCGCCACCGTGCGGTGGATCCCGGTGCCCGGCGGCACCTGCCTGTTCGGCGACAACGCGCGTCCCCGCCAGGTACCGGACCTGCTGGTGGCCGAGACACCGTTGACCTGGCGACAACGGGGAAAAGGTGACCTCAGCGACCGCCCGGTCACCGGCATCGACCACACCGACGCGCTACGGCTGGCCACCGAGTCAGGTGGCCGGCTGCCGAGTTCGGTGGAGTGGGAGTGGATCGCCGCCGGCCCGCGCCGACACCTCTACCCGTGGGGCGACGAGCCGTGGACCCCGCAGCGAGCCGTGCTGACCGGCGACGGCCACACCCCCCTCGGCACCCTGCCCGTCGGCCTGCACCCTGCCGGCGCCAACCCGCACGGCGTGCTCGGGCTGGCCGGCAACGTGTGGGAGTGGACCGCCACCCCGGTCATGGGCAGCGGATTCGTCATCCGGGGCGGCTCGTACGCCTCCAAACCCCTGTACGCGCGTACCACGTTCCTCAACGCCGTACCCGCCGAGCGCCGCAGCCCCGGCATCGCCGTCCGACCGGTGAGGCCCGCATGACCACACGACACCTCGCACTGGTCACCAGCCAGGCGACCGGCACCGTGCCCCCTCTGGTCATCGTCGGGTGCTCGGCCGAGAAGACCCCCACCGACCGGGCGCTGCCGGCACTCGACCTCTACGACGGAGGCTGCGTGCCGGCCCTGCGGACCAGGCTGGGCGACATCCCGCCCCTGCGTCGCCGCGTGCGGTTCCTGTCGGCGCTGCATGGCCTGATCACCGCCGACACACCCCTCGACCCCTACGACGTACCGCTCAACCCCGTCCGCGCCCACCAGCTACGCCCCCAAGTCACCGCCCAACTCAGCGCCGAGCTGGCGGCCGGCGTGCCCGGCGACGTCCTGGTCATCGCCGAGCCGCTGTACCTCGTGCTGCTGGCCGACCTCCTCGCCCTGTCCAACCGGCCCCGCGTGCACTGGGTGCCCGATCACGCCCACGGCTGGCCCCAAGCCGCCGCCATCCTCGACCGCTGGCACTGGTGACCCATGACTCCATCCCTCGCCCAGACCATCGCCGCCCACGACAACGACCACACCGGCATCACCGCGCAGTTCCGCCGGGGCACCGGCCGAGACTGGCACGAACCGACACCGGCGTTCCTCGGCCGCAGCGCTTGCCTGTCCGTGATCATCCCCGCCCACAACAACGAATACAGCCTGCCCACGGTGCTCGACGCCCTCGCCAAGCAGAACACCGCCGCGCAGGTCGAGGTCATCGTCATCGATGACGCCTCCACCGACGACACCCCGGCGATCATCAAGGCTCACCCGGTGGTGGACGCGGCGCTACGCTTACCGGAGCAGGTCGGTGCCGCGACCGCGCGCAACATCGGGGTGTACCTGGCCGAGGGTGACACGCTCGTCTTCTGCGACGCAGACATGGTGCTGCCCGAGCACGTGCTGGCCGACTTCGCCGCCCGCGCGTACACCGGCGCCGTCCTCGTCGGATTCCGGCACGACGTCGCCCACCACCCGGGCAGCGACGGCCGCCCGATCATCCCCAGCGGGGAGCCCGACCTGCACGCCGACCACCGGGTGCGATGGACTCCGCCTGCCCAGGTGCCGATGTTCTACTCGGGGCAGGTCTACGACACCCCGTTCGTCGGACAACCCCTGGACGACACCCAGGACTTCGTCGACCTCGGTCACGGGCGCAGCTACTTCGACTGGGACCTGCCCCGCATGGTCGTCACCGCCCTCGTCGCCGCCCCCCGCGCCGCCGTCCTGGACGTGGGTGGCTTCCACCCCGGCTTCCAGGTCGCCGGTTGGGGCAGTGAAGACACCCACCTCGGCGCGGCGCTCATCGCCCACGGCTGCAAGGTCATCCCGCTGCGGCAGGCACGGGGGTGGCACCTCGACCCACCCGACGCCGACACCGCCTGGAAGGCCAAGCTCGCCGGTGCCGCACCGCGCGTCGCGCTGCTGCGGCACCTGCTCACCGAGCCGCCGCCGACCGGCCAGGATGCCGCCTTCCGCGACCGCATCGAACCCCTCGTCCGGAAGGCGACCCCGCTGACATGAGACGGACCTTCGCCGCCCACGGCGACCTCGTTCACGACCCCGCCACCGGCCTGACTCATCGCTCACCCGACCCGGTGCCGTCCGGCCGCGTCGTGCTGGACGACACCGCCGCCGCCTCCTGGCCGGCGGTCAACCCCGCCGAGCTACACCGCAGCACACCGGTCAGCCTGTGCTGGTCACCCATCGTGCGATGCAACCTGCACTGCCCCCAGTGCCTCGACGACACCACCGTCACCGAACTCGCCGCACGCCAGCAGCGCAGTATCGCCGGCACCCTCGCCGATGCGGACGTGCTCGGCGTAGACATCTCCGGCGGCGAACCGCTGCTCCTGCGCCAACTACCCACGCTGGCCTCCGTCATCCGCGACGGCGGGCGCAGCGCCGTGTCCGTCACCACCAACGGCTGGCACCTCGCCCGCCGGGCGCCAGAGTTGAGCCGGCGCGTTGACGCGATCAGGGTCAGCCTCGACGGGCCGCACATCGCCGGGCACGACAGCATCCGCGGTGAAGGGAGCTTCCTGCGCGCCATCGAAGGCATCCGCGCCGCCGTCGCCGAAGGCATACCCGTGCAGATCCAAACGGTGCTCATGCACCGCACCGCCGCCCACCTGCAAGACATGGTCGACCTCGCCGGCGCGATCGGGGCTCGCGGCCTCACCGTCCTGCAGATGCTGCCCATCGGCGCCGGGGCCACCATGTCCGAGGAAATGCTCACCGACGACGAAGCCCGCACGGCCGTCGCCGGCCTGCGTATCCCCGACGGCGTGCGGGTCCGGCTGCGTACCCGGGACCTGGCCGGCAACTTCACCGTGGTACGCGCCGACGGTCGCCTCTGGCGCAACACACCCGACGCCCTCGCCATCGGCGGGCTCCGGGCCGTCCGCGACCCGAGTGACCTGTCACTGACCGGCCGAGACGGTGCCGCATGAGCCCGGACCTGTCACCCCGAATGTTTCGCCGACGGCGGATCCTGCGCCTCACCCCTGATGCGTACGCACCAGCAATCCAGCTCCTCGGCAACGCCGCCAGCAGGTTCGCGCCGATCAGCGCGGTCATCGGCATCGCCAACGGCGGCCTGCCCCCGGCACACGATCTCGCCGAGGTGCTCCGTGTACCGACGTATCGAGTCAACGCCCGCCACAACACGACCAACGCCGTCTACACCACTGCCACCGGCCACGTCACTCACGACCTGGCCGCGCTCACCGAGGGCCTCGGTGGCGGCCACCTCAGCGGGAACGTGCTGCTGGTCGATGACATCTGCGGCACCGGCGCCACCTTCGCCGCCATCACGGACGCTCTACGCCCTCACCTGTCCACCGAGGCCACCGTGCACACGGTGGCGCTGTGCCGCAACGCCGGCACCACCCTCGACCCCGACCTGTGGGTCTGGACCGTCGATGACTGGGTCTGGTTCCCCTGGGAGCAGCGACCCGCATCCGATACGCCCCTCGAAGACCTGATCACCCCCGAGCACGCGGAGGCGAGATGACCACCGTGGCGTTCGTCCTGGCGTCCTGGCGCCCCGATGTCCCAGCCGGGATGGAACGCGCCGTAGCGGGGCACGTAGCGGCCATCACCGCCGCCGGACACCGGGCGGTCATCATCACCGCCGACCACGGCGCGCCTACGACCTACCGGAACGCCGACGTGGTCACCCTGACCGCCCTGCCTGTCTCGTTCCCGTGCGACGACGACACCCTGCGCGACACCATCACCGGTGCCGCCGACGCCATCCGAAGCGAGCTGATCTCCGTCTTCGTCCGCGAACGGGTGGACGCCGCGATCTACCTCGACGCCCTGTGGGGCCTCGGCCGCATCATGCCGCAGCACCCCCGCACCCGTAACGTCCTCGCGGTGCACGTCGTCGGCCACGACAACGACCTCAACACCGCACTCGGCCACCAGCCCGCCGCGATCATCGCCCCGTCAACCACGGT
>DASVVF010000591.1:0-4436 GCA_036386695.1 Catenuloplanes sp.
ACCGTCGACGCCGGCAGCGGACCGCTGGAACTCAAGGGCCAGAAGGTCTCGGTCACCGCGACGTCCGAAGCGCAGATCTCGGCCAACGGCCAGGTCACCGTGCGCGGCGGAATCATCAAGCTGAACTGAACAAGCTCTGCCCGACCGGACCACGCGCAACTGAGGAGAACCCCATGCCCCCCGCCGCTCGTGTGGGCGACCCGACCGGGCACCCCGGTGTGATCACCGGCCCGGGCGCTCCGACGGTGCTCATCGGAGGCGCCCCGGCGGCCCGGGTCAGCGACCTGCACACCTGTTCGTTCCCGCCGCCGCCACCACATCCCCCGACCCCGATCCTGCCGCCCGGCTGTCCGACGGTGCTGATCGCCGGACAGCCCGCCGCGCGGGTGGGCGACATGGCCGGCTGCGGTGCGCCGATCCTGCCGCCCGGCTTCCCCACCGTCCTGATCGGAGGATGACGTTGACCGTGCAACCGGAGTTCATCGGCGTCGGCTGGGCGTTCCCGCTGCGCACCGACGCCACCGGATCGATCGCGCTGGTGCGGGGCGAGCGCGAGATCATCGAGAGCATCCAGCTGATCCTGGCCACCGCGCCGGGGGAGCGGCCGATGCGCCCGGAGTTCGGCTGCGCCATCCACGACCTGGTGTTCGCGCCGGCGGACGCGGCGACCGCCGGCCGCATCGCGTACGAGGTGCGGCTGTCACTGGAGCGCTGGGAACCGCGGATCGAGCTGGCCGACGTGGTGGTGCGCTTCGACGCCGTCGACGCCGGCAAGCTGCTCATCGACGTGCGCTACACCCTGCGGGGCAGCAACGATCCCCGCAACCTGGTTTTCCCGTTCTATGTGATCGGGTCCCACGAGGAGGTGGGTGGCTGATGCCGCTGCCCGTGCCCAACCTCGACGACCGCACCTTCCAGGACTTCGTCGACGAGGCGAAACGACTCGTCCAGCAGCGTTGCCCGGAGTGGACCGACCACAACGTCTCCGATCCGGGCGTGACCCTGATCGAAACCTTCGCCGCCATGGTCGACCAGCTGGTGTACCGGCTGAACCGGGTTCCCGACCTGCACTATCTGCGGTTCCTCGATCTGATCGGGGTGCGGCTCTTCCCGCCGACCGCGGCCCGCGGTGACGTGACGTTCTGGCTGTCGGCGCCGCAGGACAACGAGGTCACCGTCCCGGGCGGGGCGCAGATCGTCACGGTGCGCACCGAGGCCGAGGACCCGGTCGTCTTCAGCACCGAACGGGACCTGCGGATGGTGCCCTGCTCGTTGGCCCGGCTGATGACCGGCGCCGGGACCGGTGCGCCGACCGACCGCACCGAGGACCTGCGCGCCGGTGTCGGGGTGGACAGCTTCGCCGCGACGCCGCAACCGGACGACGCGGTGTACTTCGGCCTGTCGGTCGCCGTCGGGTCGTGCGCCATCCTGCTGCGGTTGGACTGTGCCACCGAAGGTGTCGGTGTCGACCCGCGTAACCCGCCGTGGGCCTGGGAGGCGTGGGACGGTGCCGGCTGGGTCGCCTGTGCGGTCGACCGGGACACCACCGGCGGGTTCAACCGGCCCGGCGACGTCCTGCTGCACGTCCCGCCCACCCACGTCGCCTCGCTGGTCGGCCGGCAGCGGGCCGGCTGGCTGCGCTGCCGGGTGGTCCCCCCGGACCCGGGCCAGGCGTTCTACAGCGGGTCGCCGAGGATCTCCGTGGCCACCGCCGCGACGGTCGGCGGTACGGTCGGCGCGGTGCACGCCGAGATGGTCCTCGACGAGGTCGTGGGGATCTCCGAGGGGGTCCCCGGCCAGCGCTTCCCGGTGGCCCGGCAACCGGTCGTGGCCGCCGACGAGCCGCTGGTCGTGCAGGTGGCCGGTGGTGACGGCTGGCACGAGTGGCGGGAGGTGTCCACCTTCGCGCACTCCGGCCCGCGGGATCGGCACGTGCTGCTCGACCGGGTCGCCGGCGAGTTGGTGTTCGGGCCGGCGATCCGCGAACCCGACGGCCGCCTGGTCCACTACGGCGCCGTCCCCCCGAAGGGCACACCGATCCGGATTCCGCAGTACCGCACCGGTGGCGGCCTGCGGGGCAACGTGGCCCGCGACATGCTGCGGGTGATGCGCGACCCGGTGCCGTTCGTCAGCACGGTCACCAACCGGCGACCGGCCAGCGGGGGGGTCGACGGCGAGTCGGTGCGCGACGCCGCCATCCGGGGGCCGCTGCTGCTGCGCACCCGGGAGCGGGCCGTCACGGTCGAGGACTACGAGCAGCTCGCCCGGGAGGCGGCACCGGACGCCGCCCGGGTCCGGTGCGTCCCGGTGGACGACGCCGGGGACGGGGTCCGGCTGCTGGTCGTACCGGCCTGCGCCGACACCGGCGAGACGGCCTTCGTGGACCTGGTGCCCAGTGCGGCGATGTTGAGCCGGATCAGCCGGTTCCTGGAGGAACGGCGGTGCCTGGGCGCCCGGGTCTCGGTGGAGCCGCCGTCGTACCAGGGCGTCACCGTGGTCGCCCAGGTGCAGGCGCGGGCCGGCACCTCGGTGGAGGCGTTACGCGAACGGGCGGTCCGGGCGCTGTTCGGGTATCTGGACCCGTTGCGCGGGGGTCCGCAGGGCACCGGTTGGCCGTTCGGGCGCCCGGTGCAGGCCGGGGAGATCTTCGCCGTCCTGCAGCGGCTGTCCGGCGTGGAGATCGTCGAGGATGTCCGCCTGTTCGGGGCCGACCCGACCACCGGCGAGCGGGGCGGCGCGGTGCAACGCCTCGACCTGCCGCCGCACGCGCTCGTCTTCTCGTACGGGCACCAGGTCCGAGTGGTGCGTGGTTGACGATGCGCAGCGGACTGCCCGGACTGGCCACCCCCCTGCCGATCGGGGAGCGGCTGCCCGCCGTCTACCTCGACGACGACTTCACCGCCCGGTTCACCGCGGCGCTCGATGAGGTGCTGGCGCCGATTCTGCTCACCCTCGACTGCTTCGCGGCGTACCTGGACCCCAGGCTGGCGCCGACAGACTTCGTGGGGGTGCTCGCCGACTGGGTGGCCTTCCCGGTCGACGAGAGCTGGACGCCCGAGCAGCGCCGCGATCTGGTGGCCCACGCGGTGCAGTTGCACCGCTGGCGGGGGACGGCGCGTGGGCTGGCCGAGCACGTCAGCCTGTTGACCTGCGGGCAGGTGGAGATCACCGACAGCGGCGGTTGCACCTGGTCGGAGCAGTCCGGTGCGCCGCTGCCCGGTGGCGGTCCCCCCCAGGTGTCGGTGCGGGTGCTGCTGCCCGACCCGGCGGCGGTGGACCAGCGGCGGTTGCGCCAGGCCATCGCCGAACTCGTGCCGGCACACGTGGCAGTGACCGTCGAGGTCGCGGAGAGGGAGTAGCGGTGCAGGTGGTGGTGTGCGGGGAGTGCGGCGAACGCAGCCCGGCCGACGTGCAGTTCTGCGGTCAGTGCGGCGCGTTCCTGGAGTGGGACGCGCAGTCGTCGGCGCCCGACGACGCCGGCGCCCCGACGGTACCCGACGGGGATGCGGACGGGGTGGTCGCGGCCGCCCGTCCGGGGCCGGCCGCGACGGAGCACCCGGCCGGCCCGCCATCGGCGCCCGGTAGGTCAGCACCCGGTTCGTCAGTACCCGGTTCGTCGGAGCCGGGTGCCGGCCGGCCGCGTTCCGCGTCCCCGGGTGCCGGCCCGCCGCGTTCCGCGTCGTCGGGTGCCGCCCCGTCGGGCTCGCCGCCGTTGGCGCGGTCGTCCACCGGACCGGGCTCGCCGAGGCCACCGGCGTCGGACGCGCCGCGACAGCCGGCCACCCCCGGGGTGGTACGCCCCGGCGAGGTGCACGCCCGGCGGCAGGTGTCGTTACCCCGGGAGGAACCCGGGCGACTCGCCCCCGGGGAGCGGGCGTGCCCCCGGTGTGGGTCCGGAAACGCACCCACCCGGCAGTTCTGCCGGTCCTGCGGGTCGCTGTTGGCCGAGGCGTCGGCCGTGACCGGGTCGACGGGCTGGTGGCGGCGGCTGCTGACCCGGCTGCGCGGCAGGCGGCACTACGATGCCGGCACCCGGCGCAAGGTCCGCTCCACCGGCGGGGGTCGGCGCTGGACGGGCGTGATCGTCGTCGTCGTGCTGGTGGCGCTGGCCGTGGTGCTGGTCCCGACGGGCCTGCTCGGTCAGGCGACCGAGGCGGTCCGGGACCGCGTCGGCAAACGGGTGCCCGTGCCACCGGTCGCCTTCCGCGCCTCGTCCGTCGGTCGGGGAGCGGCCGCGGAGCAGGTCGCCGACGGCGCTTCCAACCGGTACTGGGCGCCGGCGGGTAGTCCGGTCGGCGCGTGGGTCGAGGTCGACCTGCCCGATCCGGTACGGCTGGTGGAGGTCATCATCACGGCCGGTGCCTCCATGGAACAGAAGCAGTTCCGGGCCCAGGGCCGCCCACACGAACTGCTGGCCACGGTGGCCACCCGCGCCG
>DASVVF010000592.1:0-3275 GCA_036386695.1 Catenuloplanes sp.
GCGGGTCACCCCGGACCCACCGGCCGGGCCGGCCGCCGGCCCGGGTGCCGCACCCCCGGCGCGCGAGGTGCCGCGGCGGGTCACCGCGGGCCGGGTCGGACCCCCGATCGGCGGAGACCGGCCCACCGATAACGCTTCCCGCCGGCCGGGCACCGGCGCGTCCGCCGCGCCACTGGTGCTCCCGGACGCCGCGACGCCGGCACCCACCGTTGCCCCCCGCAACCCGCCCGCGCCGACGCACGGATACGGCCGGCCCGCCCGGCCCGCCATCGCGCCCCGGCCGGAGAAGTCCGCCCGGGCGACCGGGCAGTCCCCGCACGGCTCACCCAGGCCGGGCCCGCCGGCCGGCCCGCCGAAGTCCACCGCCCAGCAACGGAAGCCGGGGCGGTGACCGCCCCGGCCCGTGGGCTGCCGCGTACCAGGTGGGTCGTGCTGGCCATGAGCATGGTGCTGCTCTTCGTCGGGTTGTGCCTGAACGCCTACGCCAGCGGGGCGGCGGCCGAGGGCAACGCCCCGGCGACGTCGGGCGGACCGGGCCCGGCCGCCCCGGCAGCGGTCACCGATGCCGGCCCGGTGATCCGGTTCGGCCCCGCCGGAGAGGTACGCAGCCGCCGCATGCCGGCCGGAGTCCTGGCGCTGACCTTCGACGACGGACCGGATCCACACTGGACACCGAAAGTGCTGGACGTGTTGCGTCGGCACGGGGCACGGGCCACCTTCTTCGTGGTCGGCTCCCGGGTCAACCGGCATCCGGCGCTGGTGCGGCGTATCGTCGCCGAGGGCCACGAGCTGGGTGTGCACACCTACACCCACGTCGCTCTGGCCAGCCTGCCGACCTGGCGCCAGCGCGTCGAGCTGGCCAGCACCCGGCAGGCGATCGCGGCCGCCACCGGGCGGCAGACGCACCTGCTGCGCCCGCCGTACTCGGCCACCGCCGCGGTGGTCAGCGGCCCGGAGGCGGCCGCCATGCGGACCGCCGCGGCGGACGGGTATCTGAGCGTGCTGACCGACCTGGACCCCCAGGACTGGCGGCGGCCGACCGTCGACGCGATGGTCCGGGCGGCGACGCCGGCCGGCGGCGCCGGCGCGGTGGTGATGTTCCACGACGGCGGCGGCGAGCGCGGCCGGACGGTGGCGGCCGTCGACAAGCTGCTCACCGACCTGCCCGGCTACCGGTTCGGCACGGTGTCCGAGGGTCTGGGGATGGCGCCGGTCAGCGCCGCGTCCGGGGGTGCCCGGGTGCGTGGTCACGTGCTGCGGTGGGCGCAGTTGCTCGGCGGCTGGCTGGCGACGGCCATGGGGGTCCTGCTGGGCGTCGCGGTGGCCGCCGGAGGGCTCCGCCTGGTGGCGCAGGTGCTCTGCGCCCGGCGGCACCTGGCCCGGACCCGCCGGGAGCCCCGGACCGACCGCCGGTTCGGGTTGGTCTCCGTGGTGGTGCCGGCGTACAACGAGGCGGCGAACATCGCCGCGACCGTGCGCTCCCTGGTCGGCAACGACTACCCGACGCTGGAGGTGATCGTCGTCGACGACGGCTCGGACGACGACACCGCCGCCATCGTGCGGGCCCTGGACCTGCCCGGGGTGCGGGTGGTGTGCCAGCCGAACGGCGGTAAGCCGGCCGCGCTCAACACCGGCATCGCCGCCGCCCGGGGGGACCTGCTGGTGCTGGTCGACGGGGACACGGTCTTCGCTCCGGACGCGGTCGGCCGGTTGGTGCAGCCCTTCGCGGACGCGCGGGTCGGCGCGGTGTCGGGCAACACCAAGGTCGCCAACCGGGGCGGGCTGCTCGGCCGGTGGCAGCATCTGGAGTACGTCATCGGGTTCAACCTGGACCGGCGGATGTTCGACATCGCCGAGTGCATGCCGACCGTACCCGGGGCCATCGGGGCGTTCCGGCGGGTCGTCTTGGACGACGTCGGCGGGGTGTCCGCGGCGACCCTGGCCGAGGACACCGACCTGACCATGGCGGTCATCCGGGCCGGCTGGCGGGTGGTCTACGAGCAGAGCGCGGTCGCCTGGACGGAGGCGCCGTCCTCGATCGGTCAGCTGTGGCAACAGCGCTACCGGTGGTGCTACGGGACCCTGCAGGCGATGTGGAAACACCGGCGGTGCCTGGTGGAACGCGGCGCCGCCGGCCGGCTGGGTCGGCGCGGTCTGGCGTACCTGGTGGTGTTCCAGCTGCTGTTGCCACTGGCCGCGCCGGCCGTGGACGTCTTCGCGGTCTACGGTCTGATCTTCCTTCCCGGGTGGCACCTGGCGGGCATCTGGCTGGGGTTCGTCGGGCTGCAGGTGCTGACCGCGTGGTACGCCCTGCGCCTGGACGGCGAGCCGCCCGGTCCATTATGGACCCTCCCGCTGCAACAGGTCGTGTACCGGCAGTTGATGTACCTGGTCGTCGTGCAGGCCGCGGTCGCCGCCGGGCTCGGCACCCGGCAGCGCTGGCACCGGATGGACCGCACCGGCGACGCCGACCTGGCCCTGGCCACCGCGGCCCGCCGCCGCTGACCCCGCCGCCGCTGACCCCGCCGGCGCTGACCCCGCCGTTCGGCCACCGTCAGGCCGCCCGGTGCACCACCCAGACGTTCGGTTCCCGGTACGTGGCGGTGCCCGCGTTCTGGTCCACCACCAGGGGGACCAGCCCTTCGGCGATGATGTACTCGCCGCGCCCCGGCAGGGGCATGTCGACCCAGTCCTGCCAGTCGGCGATGCTGCCGGTGACGCTGATCGACGGCGCGGCGATGCCGACCTGCAACCCGCCGAGGCGCAGGTGCAGGCGCAGCCACGGGTCGAAGGCCTCGCCGTCGGCGGTACGCCAGCTGAGGTAGCGGCCCATCGACGTCAGCGGGTACCGCGCCTTGAGCAGCGGCCGGACCGGGGCGAGCAGGGCCACCGCGCCCGCCTGCGCCGCCGCCGCCCGCAGCGCGCCGACCAGGTGGGTGGCCAGGCCGCGCCCGGCGGCATCGGGGGTCATCGTGACCGAGAGCCCGCACACCGCGTCCGCGTGTCCGCCCCGGTCCAGCAGTTCCGCGCCGGCCCGGACGGCGCCGTCCCAGCCGGCCGGCAGTCCGTCGACGGTCTGGTCCCAGTCCACCGGCACCGACAGGCCGACGCCCAGGACGTTGTCGGCGGCGTCCAGCAGCAGCACCTGGTGGTCGGGGACCGCCCGCACCAGCGCGTCCAGGTCGACGCCGTGCCCGGGGATGCCGGCCAGCCTGAAGGCCGGCCAGCGGGAGCCGAGTACGCCCGCGATGGAGTCGCCGAGATCCGGGCGGTCA
>DASVVF010000593.1:0-2732 GCA_036386695.1 Catenuloplanes sp.
CACCGCCGCCCGGTCGGCGAAGTCGACCTGGTGCCCGACGAACGAGCGGCCGTGCTGCCGGACCCGCTTCTCCACCTCGCTGCCGGAGGCTTCCAGGTGTGCGCTCACCCCGACGATGTCGGCGCCGGCCGCGGCCAGCGCCTCCGCCATCGCCAGGCCGATGCCGCGTCGGGCCCCGGTGACCACGGCCAGCCGGCCGGTCAGGTCGAAGACGCTCACGCCGCGGCCTCGTTCCCCTCGTGGGACTGGCAGTCCACCAGCACCTTCATCACGCCCCCGCCGGCCTCCAGGGCGGCGAACGCGGCCGCCGCGTTGCCCAGCGGCTCGACCTTGGAGATCAGCGCGGCGACCGGCACCGCACCGCGATGCACCAGGTCGACGGCCGACTCGTAGTCCCCCCGCTCGTAGACCCGGGCGCCGATCATCGTCAGTTCCCGCCAGAAGAACCGGTGCAGGTTGACCTCGCGCGGCTGGCCGTGGATGGCCACCACCACCAGCCGACCGCGCACGGCCAGCACGTCGACCGCGGTGGTCACCGCCGCCGCGGCCCCGGACACCTCGAAGGCCACCTCGGCGCCGGCGCCGCCGGTCCACTGCCCGATGGCCGCCGGCACGTCCTCGCCGGCCGGATCGAGCGTACGCAGACCCAGTCCTTCGGCCACCGCGCGCCGGTGCGGGTTCAGTTCGAGCAGCACCACCTCGGCGCCGACCGACCGCGCGACCAGGGCGATCAGTACGCCGACCGGTCCGCCGCCCACCACCACGGCCCGTTCGCCGGCCCGTAGGCCGGAGCGGCGCACGTCGTGCACAGCCACCGCCGTCGGCTCCACCAGGGCGGCATGATCGAGCGGCAGGTCCTCCGGCAACGCCACCAGCACGTCGGCCGAGACGTTCCACCGTGCCTGCATCGATCCGGGCGAGTCGATCCCGATGAAGTTGAGATGGTGGCAGATGTGCTGGTGCCCGGCCAGGCACGCGGGACACTTGCCGCACCAGTCCAGCGGCATGACGGTGACCGGCTGGCCGACGGTCCAACCGGCGACGCCCTCGCCGAGCGCGGCGATCCGGCCGGCCATCTCGTGCCCGATGGTCTGCGGCACCGACACCCGCTGGTCCATGGCGCCGTGCAGGATGTGCAGATCGGTGCCGCAGATACCGGTGTAGGCGACCTCGATCTGCACCTGCCCGGGCCCGGGTGGGACGACCTCGCCGTCGCGGACCACGATGGTGCCGTCGCCGGTGTACAAGGCTGAACGCATGAACTCCCTCAATCCTGGTGCCAGACCTCGGTCATGGACGCCCACCACTGCCCGGGCGCGGTTCCCGCCACCTGTTCCTGGCACGGGTCGGTCAGCGCCCACCAGCGCTGGGTGGCCGGGTCGGCGGCCATCCGGGCCAGGTCGGCGGCATGGTCGTCACCGGTGTACTCGTAGTAGCCGAAGAGCAGGTCACCGTGCATGAAGATGGTGTAGTTGCGGATGCCGCAGGCGCTGATCGTGGCCTGGACCTCGGGCCACACCGCGGCGTGCAGCCGGAGGTACTCCTCGCGCTTGTCCGGGCGTACCCGGATCAGTGATCCGAAACGTCGCATCAGACGGTCCCCAACCGGTAGATCCGCACGGCGTTGTCGCGCAACACCGCGTCGCGCTCGGCGGCGCAGCGGTCCCGCAGCGCGACCGCGATCACGTCCAGCCACCGGTCGTACGAGGTGGCCAGGGTGGCCACCGGCCAGTCGCCGCCGACCAGGCACCGCTGCGCGCCGAACTCGGCCAACGCGTGCCGCAGGTACGGCAGCACGTCGTCCGGTTTCCAACGCAGCGGGTCCGCCTCGGTGGTCAGGCCGGACAGCTTGCAGACCACGTTGGGGTGCCCGGCGAGCCGACTGATCTGGTCACGCCAGGGATCGAGCAGCCCGTCGGCGATGCCGGGCTTGCCGAGGTGGTCCAGGACGAAGGTCACCTCGGGCACCCGGGCGACCAGTTCGGTGATCTCGGGCAGCTGATGGTGCCGGACGCAGAGGTCCGCGGTGAAGCCGTACCGGGCCAGTTGGCGCACCCCGGCGACGTACCCGTCGGCCACGGCGAAGCCGGGTTTCTCGTCCTGCACATTGCGCCGGACCCCGCGCACCAGCGGATGGCGGCTCAGCTCGCCGAGATGCCCGGCCACCGTGTCGCCGTGCTCCAGCGGCGCGTGCGCGACGATGCCGCGCAGCAGGGGCCAGTCGGCCGCCAACTCCTCCACCCAGCCGATCTCGTCGATGGCCTGGTCGTCGCGGCGGCCGGCCTCCACGAACACCGCCCCGGCCAGTCGGTGCGCGCCGGGACGCAGGTCGGCCGGGGCGAACCGGCGCCGCAGGGTCTCCTCGCCGGCGAGCCAGGGATAGGACAGCCGGTCCGGGTCCCAGAAGTGCATGTGGGTGTCCAACACGTGCAGGCCCACGGCGCTCACCGGGTCCCACCCGGGGCGGCCGGGGCGTCGGACACGGCCGGGGCGTCGGGCGCCGCCGGGGCGTCGGGGGCGATCAGCGCGGCGTTGTTCTCCGGCCGGCCGCTGGGCCAGGCGTACCCGTGCACCGGGGCCAGCGTGTCGACCACCTCGGCGAGCAGGTCCCCGTCGGTCGGCCGCAGCGCCCAGGCGACGTTGCGGCGCATGTTCTCCGGGCTGGCGGAGCCGACGAAGGTGGTGGCGAAGCCGGGGTGGGCGACCGCGAACCGCAGCGCCACCTGTTCCAG
>DASVVF010000594.1:0-2707 GCA_036386695.1 Catenuloplanes sp.
CCGACGAGGTCCGCGCCGCCGTCGACGAGGCAGGGTACGAGTTGACCGGCGCGGACAGCTGAGCCGCACCGCATGCTGACCGACAAAGAGGATGCACCTACTCCGGTCGCCGCCAGCCGCGGCGACCAGGCCGGTGCCCGATTGGTGCTCTTCGCCGCCCTGCTCGCTCTCGCGATCATCGGCGGGTTCGGCCTCGGGCGGCTCACCGGTGGACAGCCCGCGACCGGGGCGCCGGCGTCGGTCGGTGACCCCGCCGCGCACAGCGATCCGCCGGGCACCGCCCCGCACACCCACGACGGGACCGCGGCCGGAGCCACGGCGCCCGCGACGCAGGTGGGTGGGTTGGCGGTGAGCACCGGCGGGTTCACCCTGGTCCCGGAGCGTACGACGGTGCGGGCCGGGGTCGCCGAGCAGTTGCGGTTCCGCATCGACGGGCGGGACGGCCGGCCGGTCACCACCTTCGCCACCGTGCACGACAAGCCGATGCACCTGGTCGTCGTACGGCGTGATCTTTCCGGTTATCAGCACCTGCACCCGGTGTTGGCCCCCGACGGCACCTGGAGCGTTCAGCTGACCCTGCCGTCGGCCGGCCCGTGGCGCGCCTACGCGGACTTCGCCGCCATCGACGCCGCCGGAGCGCAGAGTCCGGTCACCCTCGGCGTCGATCTGGTGGTCGCCGGCGACTACGCCCCGAAACCGGTCCCGGCACCGGCCACCGGCACGTCCGTCGACGGCTTCACCGTCAACTACCAGGGAACCCCGAAGGCCGGCGTCACCCAGCCCCTGCTGTTCCGGGTGACCCGGGACGGCGCGCCGGCGCAGCTGGAACGCTACCTGGGCGCCTACGGGCATCTGGTGGTGCTGCGCGAAGGCGACCTGGGCTACGTCCACGTACACCCCGAGCCCGAACTGGCCGGGGACGCGGTGAAGTTCTGGCTGGCCGCCCCCAGCCCCGGGCGCTACCGGATGTTCCTGGACTTCCAGGTCGCCGGTGCGGTGCACACCGCCGAGTTCACCGTGACACTCGGCGCGGCCGGGTGAACCTCAGCGCGGCCGGGTGAACCTCAACGCAACAGGCGCTCCAACGCCGGGGTGAGCCCCCACTGCCCGGTCAGCGCGGTGTACTCGGCCCGCTGCCCGTCGGTGGGGGCCGCGTCGGTACGCCGGGCCCGCAGCAGCAGGTTGCGCGGGGTGTGGGTGGAGTCGACGAACTCCACCACCTCCACCCGGTAGCCGTGCAGGCGCAGCAGCGCCGCCCGTAGCGAGTCGGTGAGCACGTCGGCGAACCGCTCCCGCAGAATCCCGTGCCGGGTCAGCAGGTCGTACGGCTCGGGCACGGTGGTCTCCCGCAGCTGCGCGGCGATGTCGTGGTGGCAGCACGGCGCGGCCAGGACCCAGCGGGCCTGCCAGCGCACCGCCCGGGCGAGCGCCTCGTCGGTCGCCGTGTCGCAGGCGTGCAGCGCGAGCACCAGGTCCGGGGCGGGTTCCACGGTCGCTTCGGCGATCGTCCCGGCCACGAACCGCACCCGGTCGGCGTAGCCGAGCCGCTGCGCGATCCCGGTGTTGCGCTGTCGCTGGTCCTCGCGTACGTCCACGCCGATCACCTCGGCGCCCCGGTCGGCCAGGTACCGGAACGCCGCGAACGTCAGGTACGCGTTGCCGCAGCCCAGATCCACCACCCGCAGCGGCGAGGGCAACTCCCCGTCGGCGGGCAGGGTCGCGGCCAGGTTGCGCAGGAACGCGTCGACCTGGCGGCGCTTGGCGGCGCTGCCGCCGATCACCGCGAACAACGGGTCACCGGGGTCCACCAGGTAGTCCTTCGCCCGGTCGTGCGCCGGCGCCGGGGTGCCGCCCACCGCGCCCGCCCCCCGGTGCAGTTGGGCGTCGCCCTTCTTCGTCACCCGCAGCTGGACGGTGGCGGTGGCCGTCTCGACATGCCAGTTGCCGAACGGCTCCGCCAGCAGCGCGTCGACCGCCGCCGACGCCTCCGCCCCCGGGGCCACGTTGCGGGTGTACGGCCGGGCCCCGTCATTGGTCACGATCTGCAACCGGGCTCCGGTCTTCAGCGCGACCGGGCGCAGTTCGGCCCGGACCAGGGACGGAGCCGCCCCCCGGCGTCGGCCGGCGGCCACGGCGCGGGTCAGGTCCGGGTCGAGCAGCAGCGCGCGCACCTCGGCGAGCGCGGCGTCCAGCGGTTGCGGCATCACTCCATCATCCGCGATCCGCCACGGTGCCGGCCGCTCGGGCGTCTCCGGTCCGCCGCGTGGTGGACGACACCCGTGGAGATCGCGACTTACGCGGCGCGATTCCAACCACTAGCCTTACCTCGCACCAGCCCCACCTCGCCGAGCGGCCGCCACGGGAGGCGGCCGGCGCATCGAGGAGGGCGACTGTGAAAGGCACCGCCGACCGTACCGGGCAGGGTGGTCTGTCGGAGCGGCTGCGCGCCGCGACCCGGGCCGGCGAGGACGCCGCGCGCACCGGGACGTACCTGGACGCCCTGCTCGCCGGGCGGCTACCTCGACCGGCGTACGCGGCCCTGGTCGCCCAGCGGTTCTTCGTCTACGAGGCCCTGGAGCAGGCGGCGATCGCCATGCGCGACGACCCGGTCGCCGGGGTGTTCGTCTTCGGCGAGCTGACCCGGCTGCCGGACCTGCTCGTCGACCTGGAGTTCCTGCTCGGTGCGGACTGGGCCGACCGGCTCGAC
>DASVVF010000595.1:0-6746 GCA_036386695.1 Catenuloplanes sp.
CGGCCGCCTACGGGCTGGCGGAACCTCGGCTCGCGCTCGCGCTGTCGCTCGTTCCCGCCCGGTGCCGGCGGGTGGTCGAGTTCCTCGAGGCGGGTGCGGCGCGCCGGGAGCCGGCCTTCCTCGCGATGCGGCGCGACGGCGTGGCGCTCACGAACCTCGACCAGCCGCTCTTCGACGGCGCCGGCGCGACGAAGCGCGACCTGGTGGACTACCTCGACGCCGTCGCCGATCGGCTCGTCGGGCAGCTTCACGACCGGCCGCTGTCGGTGATCCGGGTGCGGCCCGGTCAACCGCCGTTCATGCAGAAGAACGTCCCCTCCTACACGCCGGCGTGGGTGCCGACGGTGCCGGTGTGGGCCGAAAGCTCCAAGCGGGAGGTGTCCTACGCGCTGTGCAACGACCGGCGGACCCTGTTGTGGTTCGCCAACCAGCGCGCCGTGGAGTACCACCCGACCCTGGTGCGGGTCGACCGCCGCGACCACCCCACCCACCTGGTCCTGGACATCGACCCCCTCCCGGCGAGGCCTTCACCCTGGCGGTGCGGGCCGCCCACCTGGTCCGCCAGGTGCTCACCGACGCCGGCCTGAGCGGCGTGGTCAAGACCAGCGGCGCCAAGGGCCTGCACGTTTTCGTGCCGGTCGACGAGGAGTCGACCGCCGACGCGGTGGCGGCCGCCACCCGGGCCATCGCGGCGCGTGCCGAGCGGGTCGACCCGGCCCTGGCCACCACGGCGTTCATCCGCGAGGAGCGGGCCGGCAAGGTGTTCCTCGACTCCACCCGGGCGGGCGGGGCGACGGTGGTGGCGGCGTACAGCCCGCGGGTGCGCCCGGGCGCTCCGGTGTCTTTCCCACTCGGCTGGGACGATCTCGACCGGGTCGTCCCGACGGACTTCACCGTGCACACCGCCGCCCGGCTGATCGCCGCCGGGGATCCGTGGACCGGTGCCGGGCCACCGCCCCAACGGCTCGACCCGGGGCTGGTCGAGGAGGGACGGGCCATCCCGGTGGCCCGGGTCCAGGCGATGCACGAGGGGAAGCGACGCGCCCGCGCCCGGCGCGGCCAGGAGTAGCGCGCCCTACCGTTCCTGCAGTACGGACAGCACGTTGCCGGCGGGATCGGTGAACCAGGCGATCAGCGGACCACCGTCACCACGGACCACGCCCCGGGCGTCCATGTCCATGCCGTCGTAGCGCTGCGGGCGCACGCCCCGGTCGGCCAACGCGTCGACGGCCTTGTCGATGTCGTCGACCGGGAAGTTCAGCACGGTGAACGTCGCCGGCTGATGGTCCGTCTTCGGGTAGAGCAGGACGTCACGGTCGCCGGCGAGGTGCAGGGTGAGCATGCCGTTCGACTCGGAGACCCGCAGACCGAGAACGTCCCGGTAAAACTCCTTCGCCGCGGCGATGTCGTTCACCGAGTACCCGCTGAACGCCTTCGTCGTACCGAACATGGTTGTTCTCCTGACTCTGGGGTGGTGCCTTCGCCGTCGCCGCGCGGGTGTCGCGCGGTGGCCGACACCCGGGGCGTTCGGCCGCGGTCACCGGTACAGACCCGGCCACGGACGGAAACTCACCGGTCGCCGGCGCAGCGCCGGAAACCGGGGCGGCGGCCCGGTCAGTCGCGGCGGAACTCCGCGCGCCACCGCCGTACCGCCGGGCGGGCCGGGTCCGCGAGGTCCTCGATCCGCACCGCGGTCAGGCCGCCGGTGGCGAACGCCTCGATCTCCGGGCGGTCCAGCCGCCAGGGCGGTCCGTCGTCGCGGTCGGCGTCCGGGCCGAGTGCTCCGGCCAGGACCAGCAGGGTGCCCCCGGCCGCCACGAACGCCGACACCCGGGCCGTCGCGGTGGCCCGCACCGACCGGGGCAGCGCCTGCACCGTCTGGCTCTCCACCACCAGGTCGAAGGCCGCCGCCCACTCGACCGGTGGCTCGAACAGGTCGGCGGTGCGGTACCGGACCGCGGAGTCGGGGTAGCGCCGACGACAGGCGCGCACCGCCGACCCGGCCACGTCGAAGGCCACCGTGGTGAAGCCCAGACCGGCGACGTACTCGGCGTCGTCACCCAGGCCGCAGCCGACGACCAGCGCCCGCCGGCCCGCGTCCACCGACGGCACCGGGGGCGTCCAGTCGACGAGGAACGGGTTCGGGGCGCCGCGGTCCCACGGCACCACGCCGGCACCGGACTCCGCAGCCCGGTAGAGGGTTTCGAACCACCCGGTGGGGTCGCCGCCGGACCGCGCGTCGGCCGCCAGCCCGCGCGCGAACGCGTCCGCGTCCGGCCCGGACGATGGTTGTTCGGTGGACATGCGCCCCCTCCCTCACTGCTGTGTCCCCGGCCGTGAGGATTGTCTCGCGGCGCGCCGCCCAACGGGGCATAACCGCTGGTCGGTCGGGCGTGCCGCGACCGCCGCCGCCCGGGCGACGGTCCCGTCTCCTCCTCAGGGATGATGTGCGCCGGCCCGGCATACCTAATCATGGCGCGGTCGCGCGGATCGCGGACCCGGTTCACCGACCGGGCCCGCCGCCGCGACCACCCCAATCGGAGGACCGTGTGCACGCACCACCCCGGCTGCCCGTACTGCTCGTTACCCTGGCCGCCCTGATCCTGCCCGGCTCGGCCGCGCTGGCCGTCCCCGACCGGGCCACCGGGGCGGTCGGGCAGGCCGGCCGCCCGCAGGCCCCAGTGGGCGACGGGACCGCCGGCCGGCTTGAGCCCGGCGCCGGGTCCATCGCCTGGGAGCCGTGCCCGACGGACGCGACCGCCGACTGCGGGACCCTGCGGGTGCCGGTGGACTGGGACAACCCGGGCGCGGGGAGCTTCGAGCTGGCCATCGCCCGCCGCCGGGCCACCGACCCGGCCGCCCGGATCGGTTCGCTGGTGGTCAACCCCGGCGGCCCGGGCTCCCCCGGTACGGGCTTCGCGATGCGCGCCCGCGGCTACTTCAGCGCCGAGCTCAACCGGCGGTTCGACATCGTCGGCTTCGACCCGCGCGGGGTGGGCCGCAGCCACCCGGTCATATGCTCGTCCGCCGCGCTCGCCGCGACGCCGGTCGCGACGCCCACCAACCAGGCGGAGTTCGAGCAGCTCAGGGAGGCCAACGGCAAACTGGCGCAGGACTGCCGGGCGCACACCGGCCCCTTGTACGACCATGTCGACACCCTCAGCGTGGTACGCGACATCGACGCGCTGCGCGCGGCGCTGGGCGACGAGGCGCTGTCCTTCTACGGCCTGTCCTACGGCACGCTGATGGGTCAGCAGTACGCGGAACAGTTCCCCGACCGGGTCCGGGCGATCGTCGTCGACAGCAACATGGATCACAGCGTCGACACCGAGGGATTCCTGGACTCCCAGGCGCTGGCCGCCCAGGACTCGTTCAACGAGTTCGTGGCCGGCTGCCGGCCCGACCCGGGATGCGCCCTGTACGGGCAGGACATCCAGCGGATCTGGTCGGATCTGCTGGCCCGCGCACGGCGCGGCGAGCTGTACGACCCGCCCGAGCAGACCTACCGGATCACCGAACACACGTTGATCAACATGGCTTTCGGGTCGTTCTACAGACCCCGCTGGTCCGAGTTGGCCACCAACATCAAGTCCCTGCACAACGGCCGGCCGTCCGGGCCGGGTGCCGCCCGGGCCGCGGCCTCGGCCGCGCTGCGCGCCGCCGGCAGCACCAGCTGGCGACCGCAGGCCGCCGCGGCGGGGCCCGGTCCCAGCGTCGCCCCGTACCCGTTCCGGGCGATCTTCTGCCAGGACTGGTCGCTGCCGGTTCGCGACTACCCCGACCTCGCCCGGCACCTGAGCCGGATGGCGGCGCTCGCGCCGGACATGCCGTACTCTCCGCTCGCCCTCGGCGCCCTGCTCGGTTGCGTCGGCGGCCCCGAACAGGTCAACAATCCCCAACATCGGCTTCGGGTAGCGCCGACCAGCCGGCCGCTGCTGGTGGTCAACGCCCTGCACGACCCGGCCACCGGATACCCGTGGGCGGTCAGCGCCGCCGAGCAGCTCGGGGACCGGGCGGTGCTGGTGGCGTACGAAGGCTGGGGACACGGTGTGTACGGCCGCGGCCCGTGCGCCACCGGCGTCATCGACCGCTACCTGGTGGCTGGGGCCGTCCCGGCGGCCGGTACCAGCTGCCCGGCCGACGGGGCCACCACACCGGCCCCCAGCACCGCGCCGGCCGTGCCCACCGGCCCCCGGCCGAATATCGCCGGCTGGTCCTGACCCCTCGGCCGCGGGGCGTCCGCCGACGGCGTGCGCCCCGCGGCCAGCGGGTCCGGTGAGCGGTCGCCGGCCAGCGCCCCGCCCGGTGACACGCGATGATGTGCGGATGGGGACGGCGGCCGCGAAGCCCGGGGCCCGGTCCCCCTGGGGCGCCGGCACCCCCGCCGGGTGGCGGTGGGGCGGGAGGATCGCGGTGGTGGGGCGTTCGGTACTGGTGGGGGTGACAGCGATCGCTCTCGTGCTCGCGGCGGTGTGGCTGGCCCAGCGCAAGTTGATCTATTTTCCCGACCCGACAACCGTTCCCTCCGCCGCGCGGGTCCTGCCGGGGGCCCGCGACGTGGTGCTGAGCACGGCCGACGGGCTGCGCCTCGGCGGGTGGGTGGTTCCGCCGAGCGGGAACGACCGGCGCCAGGCGGTGCTCATCACCGCCGGCAACGGCGGCCACCGACTCGGTCGGGCGCCGCTGGCCGCGGCGCTGGCCGCCGCGGGCTTCACCGTGCTGCTGTTCGACTACCGGGGGTACGGCGGGAACCCCGGTGACCCGACCGAGCGGGGTCTGGCCCTGGACGCCGAGGCCGCGCTGCGTGAGCTGACCGACGTCCAGGGGTTTCCGGCCGGCCGGGTCGTCTATTTCGGGGAGAGCCTCGGCGCCGCCGTGGCGGCGAACCTGGCGGTCGGACACCCGCCGGCCGGCCTGGTGCTGCGTTCCCCGTTCGTCGACCTGGCGACCGTGGGGCGGCATCACTACCCGGTGCTGCCGGTGCGGCTGCTGCTGCGCGACCGCTTCCCGGTCGCCGGCCTGCTCGGCCGGGTCACCGCGCCGACCGTCGTGGTGTACGGCACGGCGGATTCGATCGTGCCGCCGGCGCAGAGCCGCACGGTGGCCGACCGGGCCGGCGGACCGGTACGGGTCGTGGTGATCGACGGCGCGGACCACAACGATCCGGCGCTGGTGGACGGCCCTGAGGTGATCGACGCGGTGGCCGGGCTGCCCCGGTAAGGGCCGGTCGCGGCACCCGGGTCGAAAAGCTCATCTTTTCGGGACCCGGGCCGATCGCAGTGCTATGTCCGGCGCAACGGCCTTCACCGCACGGGAGTGCCACCAGTGACAATCGGCGAGGTTCAGTCCCGCATCGCGCACATCCAGTCGATGATGACCAAGGCAGCCGGTGCCAGGAGCGCCAGCGCAGCCCCCGCGACCGCGACCGCCGCCGCGACCGGTGCGCCAACCGCGGCGCCGACCTCGGCCAGCCAGTTCGCCGAGGCGCTGCAGCGGGCCACCGCGACGGTCGACGCGGCCCGCCCGCCCGGCGCCAGCGGCGCCCACGTCCACCCGCCTGCCGGTGCCGCCCACGGCCACGGCCACCCTCCCGCGGGCTCCACCGCTGTCGACCCGCATCGCCACCCCACCCCGGCCCCCGGCTGGACGGCACCCGCGCACGGCCGGGTGAGCAGCGAGTTCGGCCCCCGCTGGGGGACCCAGCACCAGGGCATCGACATCGCCGCCGGGAAGGGCAGCACGGTGACGGCGGCCGGCCCGGGAGTGGTCCGCAGGGCCTCCTGGTACGGCGGCTACGGCAACGCCGTCGTGATCGACCACGGTTCCGGCGTCTCCACGCTCTACGGGCACAACTCGGAACTGAACGTCAAGCCCGGCGACAAGGTGCGGGCCGGGCAGAAGATCGCTGAAGTGGGCAGCACCGGGGACTCCACCGGACCGCACCTGCATTTCGAGGTGCAGATCAACGGGAAGAAGGTCAACCCCCGGCCCTGGCTGCAGCAGCGGGGCATCAGCCTCTAGCCCGCCGGGCGACGCGGCGCGCCCTGCTCACCCACCGGCCGACCCGCGCTTGACGCAGGTGTACTCCCCGTACACGGCCCCGTCGAACTCCACCGAGATGATGTCGAAACCGGCGGCGGCCAGCATCGGCTCGAACAGCCACCGGAAGGTGCTGTGTTCCGTACGGATGTGTTGGGCGTAGTCCTCGGCGGTGTACCCGGTGGCCGGATCGGCGGCCGCCTCCGCGAACCACCTCGCGAAGACGACGCCGGCCTGCCCGGGTGCGAAGTCGTAGATCAGATCCCGGACCCGCAGCAGCCCACCGGGTCGCAGCATCCGGGCCATCCGGTCGAGCGCTGTCGCCTTCCAGAAGTCGGGCAGCTGGTGCAAACCGTGTCGGGTGTGGATGCCGTCGACCGGCGCTCCGGCGTGCTGGTAGCTGAGGAACCCGGCCCGGACGATGTCGAGGTTGGACAGGCCGGCTGCGGCGGCTCCCCGGTGCAGGGCGGCGATCATCACCGGGGACACGTCGACCGCGATCACTCGACCGAAGTGGGGGGCCGCCGCCAGCGCGAACTGCCCGGTCCCGGCGGCCAGGTCGACGACCGTCGAGGTGGCGTCCAACCCGTGCGCCCGGAACACCGCGATGTCCGGCGCGGGATCGGGATCCCCCTGCTTGACGTGGTAGCCGGCGACGAAGTCGGCGTCGAGATGTTCGGGACCGGCGTGCGCGAGTTCGTCCAGCG
>DASVVF010000596.1:0-2011 GCA_036386695.1 Catenuloplanes sp.
CGACGCGGTGGTGGACGGCTTCCTGCGGCTGCTCTTCGACGGCATCACCAGCCGGGCCGCACCGGCCCCGCGACGGCGCCCGGCAAAGTCCCGCTAGCCCGGTATTTCGGTGCGCGGCCCGCACCGTCATCCGGCCGCCGCGACGATCACGGTGAATGACACGATGCGTTGATGCGCTGGCCGGTCCTGCTCGACACCACTCCCCGCGACACCACGTGGTTCCTCGGTGAGCGGGTGTCAACCCGCCTGAGATGGCTCGACGACCCGGACCTGCCCGACGATCTCGTGCTGCACCGGGTGCCCGTGCGGGCCGGCACGTTGAGCAACACCCACGGGCAGCCCTGGGCGCAACTCATCAGGGCCGGCGACCTGCTCGCGCTCCGGGAGGGCGATCCGTGGGCGGGAGAGGTCACGCTCGACGGATGCCTGGGCTTCGACGCGTTCCTGGGGCTCATCGGCGAGCTGCCCGGCACGGTGGGCGTTGTCCGACGGGTGCGGGTCGTGCAGGACCTGCACGACCGCGGCACCGACGGGTGGATCCGGCGCCCGGGAGCCGTGCGGCTGACCGACGTTCCCGATGCCAGCCCCGAACGCCTGATCGACGACCCGTCGTTCGTCGAGCCGACGCCCCCCGACCGGGAGCCCGAGCCCGGCACCATGCGGATCCTGAGCCCCGAGCAGTACTTCCAGCTGGTCCGCGACCGCCTGCCGGCAGAGCAGTGGCAGGCCCGCGGCTTCCTCGTCGACCTGCACGTCGCCGATCGCACCTGAATCCGGGCGGCGGTTCCCTGGGCCTGGTGGCGCTCGCGTGCTCCCGGCGATCGACTCTGGACGGCGGACCCGGCAACCCTGCTAGGCTCCCATACCAAGCAAGCGTTTGGTAGCAGCGGTTTGTTCGTCGCCGACACCCGCCGGGTCGCCACGGCTGGCGGAGCCCGCCGGGTCGCCACGGCTCGCGGACCGGTCGCACGCATCGAGGAGGAACCCGATGGGCCGACTCGACGGCAAGGTAGCGCTGATCACCGGTGGGGCCCGGGGGATGGGCCGGTCCCACGCCCGGCACTTCGTCGCCGAGGGGGCCCGGGTGGTGATCGGTGACGTGCTCGACGAGCGGGGAGCCGCCGTGGCCGGGAAACTCGGCCCGGACGCCTGCCGGTTCGTCCATCAGGACGTCACCGACGAAAGCGACTGGGCCGGCGCGGTGGCGACCGCCCTGGACGCCTTCGGTCGCCTAGATGTGCTGGTCAACAACGCCGGCATTCTGAAGCACGCCGCCATCGCCGACATGCCCCTGGCCGACTTCCGGGACGTCATCGAGGTCAACCTGATCGGCTGCTGGCTGGGTGTCAAAGCGGCGATCGCGCCGATGACGGCGGCCGGCGGCGGGTCGATCATCAACATCTCGTCGATCGAGGGTTTCGCCGGGGCGGCCGGCCTGTCGGCCTACAGTGCCAGCAAGTTCGCCGTCCGGGGTGTCACCCGGGCCGCCGCGCAGGAACTCGGCCGGTACGGCATCCGGGTCAACTCGGTGCATCCCGGCGGGGTGCTCACCGCGATGGCGCAGGAGGCGGCGGGGTCCTTCACCGACATCGACCCGGCCACCTTCCTCAACCTCATGCCGATCCCCCGGTTCGCCGAGCCGATCGAGATCTCCCGGCTGGTGGCGTTCCTGGCCTCGGACGAGTCGTCGTACTCGACCGGGGCGGAGTTCGTCGCCGACGGCGGCATCCTCAGCGGGCCCGGTTACTGATCACAGCCGTACCGATCAGGCCAGCCGTAGCGGAAGGCCGATACGGCGGGCCGTAGCGAAAGGACAAGGGCGCCATGGATGAACCACTGACCCTGGACGGCGCGGTCGCGGTGGTGACCGGCGCCGGCAACGGTCTGGGCCGCGCCGAGGCGGTGGCGTTGTCCGCCGCCGGCGCCCGGCTGGTACTCAACGATCTGCCGGGCGACGCCGTGCAGGAGGTGGCGAGCACGATCCGGGCTGCCGGCGGCCAGGCCGTGGTGT
>DASVVF010000597.1:0-13991 GCA_036386695.1 Catenuloplanes sp.
ATCGCCCGGGGGGCGGAGCAGGCCGGTGCCATCGGCCCCGCGGGCACGGCGGCGGACCAGCCGGCCCATCGGGGCGGCTGAGCCGGCGGCTCGGGCGCGGCGGCTCCGGGCGGGGGGACTCTACTCGTTCGGGTGATGTCAGACCGATCGCGGCGATCGTACGTTTGCGTGCAGATCAGCCAACTCATCCGGTATCCGACCCTCCGGCCCGGATCGGCGCCTGCGGCGCGGCCGCAGCGGACATCTGCGGAGCGCAATGGCGACCATCATCGGCGTGCACGGCATCGCCCAGCAGCAGCTGGGCCGGCGACAGTTGCTGGAACTGTGGCAACCGGCGCTCGGCGACGGGCTTGAGCGCCACGCCGGCCCGGCCGCCGAGCTACCCGACCTGGACATCGTGTTCTACGGCGACCTGTTCCTGCCCGGGGAGAACGGCGGGTCGCCCAACGTTCCACCGGCGAAGGGCGGGCCGGGCCAAGGCGGCGACTGGTTCGACGACCTCGACGAGCAGGAGGCCGCGGAACTGGCCGAAGCCGCCGGCGAGATCGTGTCCGACGAGGACATCGCCGAAGCGGCGGCCACGCCGGCCAAGGCGGACATCCGGTTGCCCCGGCCGTTGCAGGCGGTGGTCGGCGCCATCGGCCGCCGGTTCGGCTCCGCCGCCGTGGTGCTGTTCTTCGGCGACCTGCGCCAGGTGCGCCGGTACCTGCGGGAGCCGGGGTTGAAGGCGACGGTCGACGGGCGGGTCGCCGCGGCGGTGTCGCCGGGCTGTCGGGTGCTGGTCGGGCACTCCCTGGGGTCGGTGGTGGCGTACGAGTACGTCCGCCGGCACCCCGACGCGGACCTGCCCCTGTTGCTGACCCTGGGCTCACCCCTGGGGCTCAAGATGGTCCGCCGGTGGCTGCCGGCGGCCCCGACCGTGCCGTCGGCCCTGACCGTGCCGTCGGCACCACCGGGCGGCGGGCTGCCGGGCGGGCTACCGCCGGGCGTCCGGCGCTGGGTCAACGTGTACGACAAGCGCGACCCGGTGGCCTGCGCGGGCCCCCTCTACCGGTGGTGGCCCGGGGTCGACGACGCCGATGTCACCAACGAGAGCGACGCCCATGAGGTCACCCGCTACCTCGGCAAACGGGTTACCGGAGCGGCCATCGTGGCCGCCCTGCGGGAGCCGGCGTGACGGTGGTCGGGGCCGACCGCGACGAGCCGGAGATCCTGCGGCACCACTTCGTCGCCATCGCGACCGCCCGGTACGACAACCCGCCGTGGGATCGGCACCCGCTGGCCGGCGTCGCCGGTGAACTGGCCACCATGCGGAGCTGGCTGGGCGTTGCGGGCGACACCGGCGCCACCCGCGACGCGGTGCGGTTCCAGGAGCGCTATCCCGAGCTGGCCGACAACCCCACGCTGAACCAGATCGAGTCGCGGCTGCGAGACACCCCGCCCCGGCACCGGTTCCGGGAGAGCGACGCGGCGGTGCTCTACGTCACCGGGCACGGCCACGTCCACGACGGGACGCACTGTGTGGTGCTGCGGGCCACCGAGGACGGCGACGGGGCCGGTGCCACCGCCCTGCGCACCTCGGACCTCGTCCGGTGGCTGAAGCGCACCCGGATCCAGCACGTGCTGATCGTGCTCGACCTGTGCTACTCCGGCCGGACCACCGGCGACACCTGGCTGCTGGACAGCAGGCCGCCGCCCGGGTGGATCGGGCTGGCCGCGGCCACCGGCGGCGAACCGGCCCGGGTGCAGGTGCTGACGGGGGCCATCGACGCCTTCCTGGTGGACCTCGACAGCACGGTCGGCGAGCGGTACGCCGGCGTCCGTCAGCCGTTCCTGCGGGTGCTCGACTTCGTCAGCGCCATCGAGGAGCGGCTGGCGGCCGCCGGGCAGAGCCTCGTGCTGCTGTTTCCGGCCCTGCCGAAGCTGACGCTGCCCAGCCCGTGCCTGCCCAACCCGCACTACCGCCCGCTACTGGGCTTCGAAGGGGCGCTGGCCGCTCATTGGGACCCACGCTCGCGCGGGGTCGCCACGGTGCGGGATCCCGGCTGGCTGTTCACCGGTCGTGCCGCGCTGATGGCCAGGCTGGTCGAGTGGACCACCGGCCCGGCCCGGACCGTGCTGGTCACCGGCGCGGCGGGCACCGGCAAGTCGGCGGCGCTGGCCCGGTTGGTGACCCTCAGCGATCAGGACTTCGTCACCGCCCACCGCGACCGGGTGGCGGCCATCGCGCCGCACCTGCGCCCGGAGGTGGATGCGGTCGACGCGGCCGTCGTCGCCACCGGGATGTATTCCTTCGAGGTGCTCGACCAGCTCTGCGTCGCGCTGCGGGTGCCCCGCGGCGGTCCGGCCGCCGAACTGGAACAGCGGCTCGACGACTGGCACGACTGGCTGGCCCGCCGGGCCGACCCGGTCACCATCGTGATCGACGCCCTGGACGAGGCGGCCAACCCCTACGCGCTGCTGACCAGCCTGCTCGAACGGCTTGAGGTGACACCGGCGCGGCGCCGGATCCGCCTGGCCATCGGGATCCGCAGCCCGCGCCGGGCGGACGCGACACCGCCCGGCGCACCGGGCGGGGACATGGTGGCCGACCTCGCGGAGAGTCGGATGGCGGCCACCCGGTTCCGGGTCGACGAGCCGCCCTGGTGGAACGCCGGCGACCTCACCTCGTACATCGGCGAGGTGTTGACGGCCACCGCCGGCTCGCCGTACCGGCGCTCGGAGGCCGGCCTGACCGCGGCCGTCGCCGGCGCCGTCGCCGCGCGGGCCGGGCGCTCGTTCCTGGTCGCCCAGCTGGCCGCCGCCAACCTCGCCGACCGCGCGACCCCGGTGGACCCGGCCGACCCGACGTGGCTGGCCACCATCGACGCCGGGGTGGCCGGCATCTTCCGCGCCGACCTGCACCAGGCTCTGCCGACCCCGGGCGACCGGATCCGGGCGGTGGACCTGCTGCGCGCGGTGGCGTTCGCCTACGGCCGCGGTCTGCCCTGGGGCGACATCTGGCCGCGGATGGCCAACGCGGTCGCCGACCGTCCCGACGACACCGGTTACACCGACTCCGATGTGGCCTGGCTGCTGTCCAAGCCGATCGGCGCGTACCTCATCACGGACAGCGTGGACGGCACCACGGTGTACCGCCTGTTCCACGAGGCGTTGCGCCGGATCCTGCGGACCGACCCCGACGCGCTGCTCACGGTGACCCCGTGACCGAGCCGGAACACGTCGTCGAAGCGCGCATCGCCCGCCGCCTGGCGGCCCTCACCGACCGCGGCCGGGTCGGTGGGCAGCCGCTGCCGCCGGCGGCGTACCTGCGACGCCACCTGGTCGAGCACGCGGCCGCCGGCCACCTGCTCGATGAGGTCGTCACCCCGGCGCTGATGCCCTACGTCGACGCGGCGCGGCTGCGCGTGGTGGTCGCCGAGCACCTGCGCCGGGATCGCGGCAACGACCTCATCCGGGCCTGGCGCCGGGTGGCCCACCGGTGGAACTACGAGGAGCCGGCGGTCAACGCCGTACTGCTGCGGCTGGCCGGCTCCGACGCCGGCGTGACATTCGACGGGCTGGAGCACGGCGGGGCCTGGCAGGCCCGGTGGGCCAGCTGGCCCCCGGACGCCGGCGAGGTCTTCGGCCGGCACACCGGTGCGGTCACCGCGGTGGCGGTCACCACGCTGGCCGGCCGGCCGGTCGTGGTCAGCGGGTCCCGGGACCACACCGTACGGGTGTGGGACCTGGCCACCGGCCGGATCGTCGGCGCTCCCCTGGCCGGGCACACGAACTGGGTGACCGCGATCGCCACGACCGTGCTGGACGGCCACCCGGTCGCCGTCACCGGGTCCCGCGACCACACGGTACGACGCTGGGACCTGACCACCGGCCACTCCATCGGGGAGCCGTTCCGGGGTCACCGCGACGCCGTGACAGCGGTCGCCACCGCGACGCTGGCCGGGCGGGGGGTCGGCGCGTCCGGTTCCGAGGACGACACGGTGCAGGTCTGGGACCTGGTCACCGGGCAACCGGTGGGCCGGCCCTTCGCCGGGCACGACGACACCATCACCGCGATCGCGGTGACCGACGTGGACGGTCGTCCGGTGGCCGTGGTCGGGTCCCGCAACAGCACCGTGCGGGTCTGGGACCTGGCCACCGGCGAGGCGCTGGAGCCGCCGCTGGCCGGTCCCGCCGGCACGGCCCCGCCGATGGCCACCGCCGGGCACGACGGGCAGCCGGCACCGGTCGCGACGGCGACCCTCGACGGGCGCCGGATCGCCGTGGCCGGAGCCCCGGACCACTCGGTACGGGTGTGGGACGTCACCACCAGGTTGCCCGTCCACGGACGACTGACCGGGCACACCGACGCGGTCACCGCCGTCACCACCAGCACCCTGGGCGACGGGCGCCCGGTGGTGATCACCGGATCGCGGGACCGGACCGTGCGGGTCTGGGACCTGACCACCGGCCGGCCGGTCGGCCGGCCGCAGGTGGGACACACCGAGCCGGTGACGGCGATCGCGGCCCTGGCCGGTACGCCGGTCGCGGTGACCGGGTCGCAGGACGCCACCGTGCGGGTCTGGGACCTCAGGGTCGACCCGCCCGCGCCCGGCCCGCTCAGCGGCCCGGGCGGCAGCATGACGGCGATCGCCACGGCCGTGCTGGACGGCCGCCCGGTGGCGGTGACCGGCTCCCGGGACGGCATGGTGACCGTGCGGGACCTGCGCACCGGGGAACTGCTCGACGGTCCGGTCACCGGCCACGACGACGCGGTGACCGTGGTCGCCACCGCGACGCTGGCCGGCAGGCCGGTCGCCGTCAGCGGTTCCGCCGACGCCACCGTGCGGGTCTGGGACCTGCGCACCGGCGAGCCGGTCGGCGAGCCGCTACCGGGCCACCGCCTGCGGGTCACCGCGCTGGCCGTCACCATGCTGAACGGCCGGGAGGTCGCGGTGGCCTGCGGCTACGACGACCCCCGGGTCTGGGATCTGCGCACCGGTCGCGCGTCCGGCGGCCGGCTGGTCGGCCACGGCGCCGCCGTGACGGCGGTGGCGACGACCGTCCTGGACGGCGGCCCGGTCGCGGTGACCGGCTCCAGTGACGGCGCGCTGCGGGTCTGGGACCTGACCACCCGCGAACCCGTCGGCGGGCCGTTGACCGGGCACGACGGCACCGTGCTGACCGTCGCCGCGACGCTGCTCGACGGCCGGCCGGTGGCGGTGAGCGGTGCCCGCGACGGCACCGTGCGGGTCTGGGACCTGGGCACCGGGCAGCGCGTCGGGGGGGCGTTCGGTGGACACCTCGGCGCGGTGGTGGCGGTGGTGACCGCCACCGTCGACGGCCGCCCGGTCGTGATCAGCGGCGGGGTGGACGAGACGGTACGGGTCCGGGACCTGGCCACCGGCGAGCCGGCGGGTCCCCCGCTGCCCACCATCGGCGCGGTACGCGGGCTCGCGCTCGGCCCCGGACCGGAGTTGCTGCTGGCGACCGCCGGGTACGGCGTCACGGTCGTCGGCCTGCACCGCACCGATCAGTTCCCCCAGATGACGGAGGTCCGATGAACCAGCCCGAGCCCACCTTCATGATCAGCGGAGGAGAGCGCACCCGCGGGGGAGCCCTGTCGGTGGACAACGTCAACCGGGTGGCGCGGATGCTGCTGTCGGGCGGGTTCGCCGTGCTGCCCAGCGACACCGCGTACTCGGTGGCGGCCATCGCGGTGACCGGGTCCACCCGGACCACCATCAACACGCTGCTGGGTCGGGCCAACATGGCGGTGTCCATGGCGTTCCCGTCGATGCCGGCGGTGCGCCGCTGGATCCAGCCGAGCCCGGTGGTCGAGAAGATCCTGGGGAGGTACTGCCCCGGGCCGATCACGGTGGTGTGCCCGGGCAGCCTGGAGCTTCCCGCGTCGTTCTTCAGCGAGGGGGCCCGCGGCCCGAACCTCACCATCGGCGTCCGGATCCCGGACTCGGTCGTCGAGCGGGACGTGGCGGCGGCGACCGGGTACCCGATCACGACGGTCGCGGTGCGCGACCGCGCCACCGGCGCGGTCGTGACGTCGTTCGACGAGGCGCTGGCCGTGGTGGAGGCGGGCATGGTGGAGATCGGCGGCGCGCCGTGGTGCGCCGTTGAGGGCACGGAGTTCTACCCGGCCCACTCGACCGTCGTGGCGGTGACCGGGGACGGCCGGATCGAGGAGAAGCGCCCGGGCGACATCCCGTTCGCCGACATCGAGGCGGCGATCCGGTAGGCGCGGGGCCGCTCCGGCGCGGGTACTAGGCTGTTCCGTTGATGTCGGATCGCCGTGGGGAGCGGGAGGATGCACTGCTGATGGATTCGTTCAGCGTGGTTTCGAGCGGGCCGCGGGAGACCGCGAACATCGCGTCGATCCTGGCCCCGAGGCTGGCGCCGGGCGACGTGGTCCTGCTGACCGGCGACCTGGCCGCCGGCAAGACCACCTTCGTCAAGGGCGTCGCCGCGGCGCTGGGTTCCACCGAGGTGGTGACCAGCCCCACTTTCACCCTGGCGCAGTTCTATCCGACCGGGCGGGCCCCGGTCATGCACGTCGACACGTACCGGCTCACCGGCATCGAGGAATACCGCGATCTGGGGCTGGACGAGTACTACGAGTCGTCCATCAGCCTGATCGAATGGGGCGACAAGGTCGCCGGGGACGTCGGATGCCCGTTGACCATCCGGTTCGCCCGCCCGAGCGCCGGGCCGGGCGGGCCGGTCGCCGGGACCGACGTGCGGACCCTGACGTTCTCGTCGTCCTGCGAACGCTGGACGGCCATCCTGGAAAACCTGCACGGCGCACTGCTGGAGACGGTGGCATGAGCGTCACCCTGGTGGTCGAGACCTCCTCCCCCAGCTACGGCGCGGCGGTCAGCCGCTCCGGTGAACTGCTCGCCCACGAGACGGTGCGGCGCGGCGGTCCGGCGTTCCACAGCGTCGGGCACCTGGTCGCGTCCTGCCTGGAGACCGCCGGGATGCGCTTCGCGGACCTCGACTCCCTCGCGGTCGACTGTGGGCCCGGCAACCTCAACTCGGTGCGGGCCGGCGTCGCCTACGTCAACGGCCTCGCGTTCAGCCTCGGCAAGCCGGTTTTCGCGGCCGGGTCGCTGGAGGTGCTGGCCGTGCAGGCCGCCGCCGAGGCGCCGCACCTGCCGGTGCTGTGTGTCCGCCGGACCCAGGGCGGGGTGGTGTTCGCCGGGCTCTATCCGGCCGGTTTCACCGGTCCCGTGGCGGGCGACCACCCCCCGGTGCTGCGGACCGGCCCGCTGGCGGAGACGGTCTCCGCACTGGTTTCCGGGGTCACCGAATTCACCGTCGCCGGCCCCTGCCGCGGCGAGTTGAAGGAACTGCTGCCCGACCGGCGGGTGCACGACAGCGGCGTGGAGTTCCCCAGCGTCCTGGCGCTGCACCAGCTGCTGGCGGCGCGGGGAGCGCGAGCGGTGTTCGCGCCGTTCGCCGTTCCCCGGACCGACCTGTCCACCCCCTCCTCATGACGGGCCAGAAAATGATCTACATGGCGGGCCGGCCGGCAGCCGGGCTCGACGGTGCGCAACTGGACCGGATCCGGGACTGCCTGGTGAACGGCGGGGTCGTGCTGCTGCCCACCGACACCGTCTACGGGCTGGCCGTCCATCCCACCCGCCCGGACGCGGCCCGGCGGCTGTTCGCGATGAAGCGTCGCCCGCAGGGCCGCAACCTGCCCATCATGGTCGCCTCGACGGCGCAGTTGCCCGAGCTGGGCGTCGAGCTGACCCCGGCCGCCGGGCGGCTGTTCGACGCCTTCTCCCCCGGCCCGCTGAGCGTGGCACTGGGCCTGCTCCCGGGCGCGGCCCCGGACTGGCTGGCCGGACGGGTCGAGGTGGCCGTGCGGGCCCCCGCCGACGAGGAACTCCTGGAGATCCTCACGGTGACCGGCCCGCTGCTGGTGACCAGCGCCAACCTGCACGAGCAGAGCACCCCCGAGTCGGTCGGGGCGATCCTCGCTACCCTTGACGGCGAGCCCGACGTGGTCGTCGACGGCGGTCCCCGGCAGGCGGTCCCCTCGACCCTGGTCAACTGCAACCTGCCGACCCCGGTCATCGAACGGGTCGGCGCGATTCCCGCGCAGCGCATTACGGAGGTCCTGGCGTGACCGATTCGAACGGCCTGGTCCTGGGCATCGAGACGTCGTGCGACGACACCGCCGTGGCCCTGGTCGACGCCCAGGGTGTGGTGGTCTCCTCGGCGGTCGCCTCGCAGGCACTCATCCACAACCAGTACGGCGGCGTCTTCCCTGAGATGGCCAGCCGGGCCCACATCGACAAGATCCTGCCCACCGTGCGACTGGTGCTCGACCAGGCCGCCGTCGACCCGCGGGACCTGACCGCGATCGGGGTCACCCGGGGTCCCGGCCTGATCGGGTCGCTGATGGTCGGACTCGACACCGCCACCGCCCTCGGCCACGGCTGGGGGGTCCCGGTCATCGGCGTGAACCACCTGCGTGGTCACCTGCGCAGCGCCGACCTGGAAGAACAGCGGGTCACGTTCCCGGCGACCATCCTGCTGGTCTCCGGCGGCCACACCCTGCTCGCCCACATGAGCAGCCGCAGCGACATCCGGCTGATCGGCGGCACCTTCGACGACTCCGTCGGCGAGGCGTACGACAAGGTCGCGCGGATGCTGGGCCTCGGGTACCCCGGCGGTCCGGCGGTGGACAAATTGGCGTTCACCGGCACCCCGTCCATCCCGTTCCCCCGGCCGGTGCTCCGCGAGGGTCTGGACTTCTCGTTCTCCGGCCTGAAGGCCGCGGTGATGCGACACCTGGCGGCCGAGCCGGAGTCCCCGCCGGCGGACGTCGCCGCGTCGTTCGTCGCGGCCTGCATGGAGGTGCTGGTCACCAAGTGCCGCCGGGCGTTGGCCACCCACCCGTCGGCGTCACTGGTGATCGTCGGTGGCGTGGCGGCCAGCCCGCAGCTGCGGGCCGCGGCGGCCGACCTGTGCGACGACCTGCAGGTGGAGCTGTGCCTGCCGCCACTGAAGTGGTCGACCGACAACGGCGCGATGATCGCGATGGCCACCTGGGACTATCTGGCGACCGGGCAGGTCCTGCCGCTGACCCCGCAGCCGTCGCTGACCATCGAGTCGTACTGAAACCGTCGGCGCCGGTGGCGCCATCAGGTCAGGGCAGCAGCAGGCGGGCCAGCGCGCCGGTGGTCTGCTCGATCTCGTCGCCGATGCGGGTGAACGTCTGCTCGCCGCGACCCCACGGGTCGTCCAGGTCGTCGGCGGGCAGCGGCTCCGCGCCGGCCCGCAGCCCGTCCACGGCGGCGACCAGCGCCACCCCACGGGCGTGGACGGCGTCGGGGCCGGGGCCGGCCGGCGGCAGGCCGGTCGGGTCGACCTGGCCGAGCAGGCGACCGAACTCGCCGAGCACGAACGTGCGGGCGGCCGCGTCCGGGCGCAGCGCCACCACGTAGTCCTGCTGATCGGCGGTGGCGGTCAACACCAGATCAGCGCCGTCGATGTGCTCCGAGCGCAGCTTGCGGGCCGCGAAGCCGTCCACGTCGCCACCCCGGGCCCGGATCTGGCGGGCCGCGGGCGGGTTCATCTCCTCGCCGGCGTGCCAGCCGCCGGTGCCCGCGCTGTGGCTGTGCACCAGGGCGTCGACGTACCCGGGCGCGGGCGACCCGCTGCCGGCGAACCGGGCGGCCCGGTCCCGGACCGCGGCCGCGAACAGCCGCTCGGCCATCGGCGAGCGGCAGATGTTGCCCATACAGACGTGCAGAACGGTGAACGGGGGCACCTCAGGCCGCCACCGGCGCCAGCTCGGGCACCACGTCACGCAGCTTCTCCCAGGGCACCGCGCCGTCGCGCAGGATCCTCGGCTGTTCCCCGGTCACATCGATGATGGTGCTCGGCACCGGGTCCGGGCACGCGCCGGCCTCCAGGTACACCCGCACCGCGTAGCCGAGCTGGTCGCGCGCCTCCTCGGCGGTCACCGGCGCGGTCCGGCCGAGCTTGTTGGCCGCCGACACCGCCATCGGACCGGTCTCGCGCAGCACCTCCAGGGCAACCGGGTGCAACGGCATCCGCACCGCGACCGTGCCGCCGGTGTCACCGAGATCCCACTGCAGGCTCGGCGAGTGCTCGATGATGATGGTCAGCGCTCCCGGCCAGAACGCGTCGGCGAGGTCGCGCGCCACCCGGGGCAGCGAGTAGACCAGACCGTCGAGGGTGTGCCGGGACCCGACCAGCACCGGCGGCGGCAGGTGCCGGCCACTGTCCTTCGCGGTCAGCAGCGCGCTGACCGCGTGCGGGGTGAAGGCGTCGGCCCCGACACCGTAGACCGTGTCGGTCGGCAGGACGATCAGCTCACCGTTCTTCACGGCATCGATGGCGGCCGCGACGCCCTGGTCGCGGTCGGCGGGTAAACGGCAGTCGTAGAGCCTCACGGGGAGTCAGTCTGCCACGTCCGGCGTGGGCCCGGTCACCACGGCCGACGCCGCGCGGTCGCGAACCGGGGACGACCGGTCAGGTCCGGGTGGTCCTCGACGGCGGCGAACCGCCCGTCGGCGCGCAGCAGCGCCGGCACCGCCTCGCCGTGCACGTCGTCGTGCTCGATACCGAGCACGCCGCCGGAACGCAGCAGGGCCGCCGCCCGGGCCACCACCGGCCGGATCACCGCCAGGCCGTCCGGGCCGCCGAACACGGCCTGCGCGGGGTCGTGGTCGGCCACCTCGACCGGTACGGCGGTCCCGTCCGGCACGTACGGCGGGTTGCACAGCAGCACGTCGACCCGGGCCCGGCAGGACACCAGCAGCTCCGGATCGGTGACGTCACCGGCGATCACCTCGATCGGCGTACCGCCGGCCCCGGCCTGGGCGGCGGCGTTGCGGCGCAGCCACACCAACGCCTCCGGTGCGCGTTCCACCGCGATGACCCGGACACCGGGCACCTCGTCGGCGACCGCGAGCGCGACCGCCCCGGTGCCGCTGCACAGGTCGACCACGATCGGCTCGCCGCCCGCGTCCGCCACCCGGCGGGCCGCCGCGACACCCCAGCCGGCCAGCACCTCGGTCTCCGGACGGGGGACGAACACCCCCGGGCCGACCGCCAGGTCCAGGTACCGGAACGCCGCCGAGCCGACCAGGTGCTGCAACGGCACCCGGGCCGCCCGCGCCCGGACCAGGTCGGCGAGGCGGCGGGCCTGCCGCGTGCCGACCGTGTCGATAAGCGCCAGCCGGCCGCGGCCCACGTCGAGCACGTGCGCGGCGAGCAACTCGGCGTCGACACGGGCGGAGGGTACGCCGGCCGCCGCCAGCTCCGCCGTGGCCCGGGCCAGCAACGGGGCCAGTCCGGTCCGATCCGTGCCGTCGAGGGGGTGTTCGTGGCCGAGTGTCACGCCATAATCATGGGACGTGCGCTCGGATGGACCCGGGCCGGGTCACCACTCGCGCATCGACGACGCTGGAGGCGACGCTTGAGCGAGCTCGGCGAGCGGACAGGGCCCCTCGGATCCGGGTGCGGCCGGCCGACGCCGGTCGCCGGCGGGCGGCGGGGCGGGGCCGGGTCATGAGCTGGTTGGACCGGATCACCGATCAGGCGGATCACCTCGCCCGGGCCCGGGCTTTGCAGGTGAACAGCCGCTCCGCGGAGGCGTGCGCGGTGCTGGAACGGGTCCTCGCCACCACCGTGGACCCGTACAGCCGGGCCGACGCGATGCTGCAGCGGATCTCCGCGCTGATCAACCTGGGCCGCACCGCCGAGTGCACCGGCGCGGTGGACGAGGCGTTCGCGCTGACCCGCCAACTGGCCGACCCGTATCTGACCGGCCACCTGCACGCGCTGGCCGCCCTGGCGGCGCACCACCAGGGGGCGCTGGACCGCTGCGTGACCCACCTGGTGCAGAGCTCCCGGTCGTTGGACGCGGTGGAGGAGACCGATTGGCAGGCCGCCTGGGCCTGGCACGACCTGGCCATGGCGTACTCCTATCTGGCCTTCCACGGCTACGCGCTGAGCGCCATCGACCGGGCCCGGCAGATCGGCGCGACCGCCGGCATCGCCGAGGAAACCCTTGCCGCGCCGGGCATCCGGCTGCGCAACGCGGTGGCGTTGGACCACAGTGGGGACACCGACGGGTGTCTGCGGGTGTTGCGCGACCTCGCCGTCGACCTGGACCGGTTCCGCGACGACGGCGCCGTCGGTCGGCTGCGGCCCAGCACCCGGGCGGCGTACGGCTACGCGGTCGTCCGCCGCGCCGCCCTGGGTGAGGTCGCCGGTCCGGACGGCGCCGCCACCACCGGCGGCGCCGCGCTGCTGGCCGACGGCGGCGACAGCGCCCGTTCCCGGGACCTACGTCAGCTCGGCGCGGTCTGCCAGGCGATCGCGGTGGGCCGCCCGATCGACGCGCTGACCCGGCTGGAGACGGTCATCGTGGCCCCGGAGACGCTGGGTGCCGCCGAACCGGCCCGGTTGCGCAGCCTGATCTACTCCCGGGCCGGCGACCACGCCGCGGCACACCGCGCCGACCGGCACGCGTTCCGGCTGGCCGCCCAACGCAACGACCGGCTGCGCGACGTCTACGTCGAAGGGATCGCCGCCCGCCTCGACGCCGAGGAGATGCGCCGGTCCGCCGCGGAGTATTCCGGCGAGGCGCTGTCCGACCCGCTGACCGGGCTGCCCAACCGGCAGCGGCTGGAGCGCGAGGTGACGGCGCTGATGTCGCGGGGCGAGCAGGCCATGGTGGGGGTGTGCGACCTGAGCGGGTTCGCCGCCGTCAACACCCAGCACGGGCGCCACTCCGGTGACCTGGTCCTGCAGCGGATCGCCGGGGTGATCAACCGGGTGTTGCGCCGGGGGGACCTGGTGGCCCGCTACGGCGGCGACGAATTCGTGGTGGTGCTGCCCGGGGCGGGGCGCCCGCAGGCCGACGAGGTGTCGCGGCGGATCAGCACGGCGGTCGGCGCCGAGGACTGGAAGTCCCTGGTGCCGGGCACCGCGGTGGTGGTCACCCTCGCCTGGACCCAGGTGGGTGGGCGGGGGGTCGACGCGGCCCGGTCCATGGTGGAGCTGAACCGGTGGCTGGCCGACCGGACCACCCACGTGAGCGCCTGAGCTCAGCGGCGGGTCAGTTCGGTGCCGCCGTCGAGCCGGGCCGCGCGGTCCGCCTCGGCGAGCGCGTCCAGCACCCCGTCCAGGTCGCCGGCCAGCGCCAGGTCCAGGTTGTACGCGGTGTAGCCGATCCGGTGGTCGGTGATCCGGTTCTGCGGGTAGTTGTAGGTGCGGATGCGCTCCGAGCGGTCCACCGTACGGATCTGCGCCCGACGGGCGTCCGAAGCGGCGGCGTCGGCCTGCTCCTGGGCGGCGGCCAGCAGGCGGGCCCGCAGGATGCGCATCGCCTGCTCCCGGTTCTGCAACTGGCTCTTCTCGTTCTGGCAGGAGACCACGATCCCGGTCGGCAGGTGGGTGATCCGCACCGCCGAGTCGGTGGTGTTGACCGACTGGCCACCGGGGCCGGACGACCGGAAGACGTCGATCCGCAGCTCGTTGGCCTCGACGGTCACGTCGACGTCCTCGGCTTCGGGCAGCACCAGCACCCCGGCGGCGCTGGTGTGGATCCGCCCCTGCGATTCGGTGACCGGCACCCGCTGGACCCGGTGTACGCCGCCTTCCCACTTCAGCCGGGACCAGACACCACTGCCGCCCTCGGGCACCCCCCGGGTCTTCACGGCGAGCGAGACGTCCTTGACGCCGCCCAGGTCGGAGTCCTGGGCGTCGATGATCTCGGTGACCCAGCCGCGGCGTTCCGCGTACCGGGTGTACATCCGCAGCAGGTCGGCGGCGAACAGGGCGGATTCCTCACCGCCCTCACCGGCCTTGATCTCGACGATGACGTCCTTGGCGTCGTGCGGGTCGCGCGGGATCAGCAGCTCGGACAGGCGCCCCTCCAGCGCGGGCAGGGTGGTGGCGAGCTTCTCCGCCTCGGCGGCGAAGGCCGGGTCCTCGGCGGTCAG
>DASVVF010000598.1:0-8131 GCA_036386695.1 Catenuloplanes sp.
GGCGATGCGGGACGACGAGTCGTTGCGCTTCGAGCTGTGCTCGTCGGTGTCCGGGGTCGACTACCTGGGCAGCGACGAGCGGCGTATCCACGTGGTGTACCACCTGGCCTCGATGACCTACCGGCGACGGGTGCGGTTGGAGGCGGCGGTTCCCGGTGGCGGTCATCTGCCGAGCGTCACGGGGGTCTACCCGACCGCCGACTGGCAGGAACGCGAGACCTACGACTTCTTCGGGGTGATCTTCGACGGCCACCCCAACCTGACCCGGATCATGATGCCGGACGACTGGGAGGGCCATCCCCAGCTCAAGGACTACCCCCTGGGTGGCGTGCCGGTCGAGTACAAGGGTGCCGTTATTCCTCCCCCCGACCAGCGGAGGGTCTACCAGTGACCACATCCGAACACGCCCCCGCACCCGAGACCTACGCGGCGGAGCGCGAGACGACCGAGGGCAAGGTCTTCACCGTCACCGGCGGGGACTGGGACACCGTCGTCGCCGGCGTCGACCCGCTCAACGACCAGCGGATCGTCGTCAACATGGGTCCGCAGCACCCGTCGACGCACGGCGTGCTGCGGCTGGTGCTGGAGCTGGAGGGCGAGACGGTCACCGAGGTGCGCCCGGTCGTCGGGTACCTGCACACCGGCATCGAGAAGAACCTCGAGTACCGCAACTGGGTCCAGGGCACCACGTTCGTGACCCGGATGGACTACCTGGCCAACATGTTCAACGAGTACGGCTACTGCGCCGCCGTGGAGAAGCTGCTCGGCATCGAGGACCAGATCAGCGAGCGGACCAGGGTCATCCGGGTGCTGATGATGGAGTTGCAGCGGATCTCCTCGCACCTGGTCTGGCTGGGCACCACCGGCCTGGAGCTGGGCGCGATCTCGATGATGCTGTACGGCTTCCGGGAGCGGGAGCACATCATGGAGATCTTCGAGCTCACCACCGGGCTGCGGATGAACTTCGGCTACATCCGCCCGGGCGGGCTGTCCCAGGACATGCCGGACATCGCGGTCCAGAAGACCCGGGACTTCCTGACCTACATGCCGAAGCGGCTCAAAGAGTACGAGGCCATGCTCAGCGGCCAACGCATCTGGCACGACCGGACCAAGGGCGTGGGCGTGCTGGAGGTGACCGGGTGCCTGTCGTTGGGCATCACCGGTCCGGTGCTGCGTTCGGCCGGGCTCGCCTGGGACCTGCGCAAGACCATGCCGTACTGCGGTTACGAGGACTACGAATTCGACGTGCCGACCGCGACGACCGCCGACGTGTGGGGCCGCTACCAGGTGCGGATCGCCGAGATCCGGGAATCGTTGAAGATCGTCGAACAGGCGCTGGACCGGCTACGGCCGGGCCGGATCATGGTCGAGGACCGGAAGATCGCCTGGCCGGCGCAGTTGGCCCTCGGTGTCGACGGGCTCGGCAACTCGCTGGAGCACGTCGCCAAGATCATGGGTCAGTCGATGGAGTCGCTGATCCACCACTTCACGCTCGTCACCGAGGGCTTCCGGGTGCCCCCGGGCCAGGTGTACGTCGCCATCGAGTCCCCGCGCGGTGAGCTGGGCGTGCACGCGGTGTCCGACGGCGGGACCCACCCGTACCGGGTGCACTACCGCGACCCGAGCTTCGTCAACCTGCAGGCCATCCCCGCGATGGCCGAAGGTGCCCTGCTGGCCGATGTGATCGCCGGTGGCGCTTCGCTGGACCCCGTGATGGGTGGGTGTGATCGTTAAATGTCCGAGTTCTCAACAACGACGTCCGCGGTGACGTTCTCGGCTGCGGCGGCACCGCTCGCGGACAAACTCCTGGAGCGGGCCCGCGAGATCCTGGCCCGCTACCCCGAGGGCCGGGAGCGCTCCGCGCTGCTGCCGCTGCTGCACCTGGTGCAGGGCGAGCAGGGCTACGTCACCCCCGCCGGGGTGGCCTTCTGCGCCGAGGTTCTGGGCATCAACAAGGCCCAGGTCGGCGCGGTCGCCACCTTCTACACCATGTACAAGCGCCGGCCCACCGGTGACTTCCTGGTCAGCGTCTGCACCAACACCATGTGCAACGTGCTGGGTGGCCAGGAGGTCTACGACAGCCTGGTCGAGCACCTCGGCGTCGGCCACGACGAGACCACCGCCGACGGCACGATCACCCTGGAGCACGCCGAGTGCCTGGCGGCCTGCGACTACGGCCCGGTCATGACGGTCAACTACGACTTCTTCGACCGGGTCGGGCCGGCGGACGCCGTCGGCCTGGTCGACCGGCTGCGCGCCGGCGACCGTCCGATGCCCACCCGGGGCGCCCGGCTGTGCACGCTCAAGGAGATGTCGCTGCAGCTGGCCGGTTACGCCGACCCGCGCGACGGCGCTGTGGGCGACGGCCCGGCCGGCGAGCCGACGCTGCGTGGCGTGCGGCTGGCCCAGGAGCACGGCATCAGCGTGGCCGGGTTCGACCCGGAAACCCCGATCGCCGGCGCGGACGGCGGCGACCGGCAGCCGGCCGGGGGCAAGTTGGCCTCCGCCGCGAAGAAGGTCGCCGGCACGGTGAAGGCGGCGGCGTCCACGGCGGCGGCCGTGGTGAAGCCGGGCGACCAGCCGACCCCACCGGCGGGTAGGCCGTCCGAGGGGGTGTCGGCGGCAGGGCCGGCGTCCGAGGCGGCGGCGACGGCCGGACCGGGCGAGAAGTCGGCGGCGGAGGCGGCGTCGACGACCCGCGACGTCAAGGCCGGGGACCTCAAGGACCCGCAGATCCGGGCCGGCGAGACCCGCCAACCCGACGCGGCCACGCCGGCTCCGGACGCTCCCGGTAACCAGTTGCCGTCCGGCGGCCCGCCCCCCACCGGGTCGGACGCCCGGGCGGCCGAGGCCGCCGGGGTGGCGGCGAACCAGCCGGCCAGCGACGGCAAGCCGGCCGACGACGGGCCGGACGCACAGGCGGAGAACCTGCAAGCGGCCAGTGCGAGCGCGAGGAGCGAGCTTGCGAGCCCCGCAGTCGCGAGCGAGGACAACTCCGAGGGCACCAAGCAGGGCGGCCTGGCCGCGGACGGAGACAGGCGATGACGCAGCCCCGACGGGAAGTGCTGGAGAAGCTGACGCCGGTGCTGACCAAGCGCTGGCTTTCCCCGGACGCGTGGCGGATGGACGTCTACCAACGCCTCGACGGGTACGCGGCCCTCCGCAAGGCACTCGCCACCCGCCCGGACGACCTGATCCAGCTGATCAAGGACGCCGGCCTGCGGGGGCGCGGCGGCGCCGGCTTCCCGACCGGTCTGAAGTGGGGCTTCATCCCGCAGAACGACGGCAAGCCGCACTACCTGGTGGTCAACGCCGACGAGGGCGAGCCGGGGACCTGCAAGGACCTGCCGCTGATGACCTACGACCCGCACTCGCTGATCGAGGGCTGCATCATCGCCTCGTACGCGATCCGGGCCAACCGGGCGTACATCTACATCCGCGGCGAGGCGGTGCACGCCGCGCGCCGGCTGCGCCACGCGGTGGACGAGGCGTACCGGGCTGGTTACCTGGGCCGCAACATCCTCGGCTCCGGGCTGGACCTGGACCTGGTCGTGCACAGCGGCGCCGGGGCGTACATCTGCGGGGAGGAGACGGCGCTGCTGGACTCCCTGGAGGGCTTCCGGGGCCAGCCCCGGCTGCGCCCGCCGTTCCCCGCCACCCACGGCCTGTACGCCAGCCCGACCGTGGTCAACAACGTCGGCACCATCGCCAGCGTGCCGTACATCGTGCTGGGCGGGGCGGCGTGGTGGAAGTCGATGGGTACGGAGAAGTCGTCCGGCCCGATGATCTACTCGCTGTCCGGCCGGATCACCCACCCCGGCCAGTACGAGTGCTCGATGGGCATCACGCTGCGCGAGCTGCTGGAGCTGGCCGGTGGGATGCTGCCCGAGCACAACCTGAAGTTCTGGACGCCGGGCGGATCGTCGACTCCGCTGCTGGCGGCCGAGCACCTCGACGTGCCGCTGGACTTCGAGGGGGTCGCCGCGGCGGGCTCCATTCTGGGCACCACGGCCACCCAGATCTTCTCCGACCAGGACTGCCCGGTCTACGCGACGTACAAGTGGCTGGAGTTCTACCACCACGAGTCGTGCGGCAAGTGCACCCCGTGCCGGGAGGGCAACTACTGGATGGTGCGCGTCTACCGGCGGATCCTCGCCGGTCAGGGCACCCACGAGGACCTCGACACCCTGCTGGACACCTGCGACAACATCCTCGGCCGGTCGTTCTGCGGCCTGGGCGACGGCGCGACCAGCTCGGTCACCTCGTCGCTGCAGTACTTCAAGCAGGACTACCTGGACTACATCGAGGGCAGGACGGCACCGAAGCTGTCGGCCAAGGCCCTGGTAGGAGCGCACTGATGGCGAGCGCGAGGAACGCAGCGAAGCGGAGTCCCGCAGTCGCGAGCGAACGAACAGCGCAGGCGAGCGCGAGGAACGCAGCGAAGCGGAGTCCCGCAGTCGCGAGCGAAAGGCTGGCTCTGGCATGACTGATGTGGCCAAGCAGACCGACACCGTCACGCTGACGGTCGACGGCATCGAGGTGACCGCTCCGAAGGGGACCCTGGTGATCCGGGTCGCTGAGCAGATCGGCATCGAGATCCCCCGGTTCTGCGACCACCCCCTGCTGGCCCCGGCCGGCGCCTGCCGGCAGTGTCTGGTCGAGGTCGAAGGCCAGCGCAAGCCGGTGGCGTCCTGCACCCAGACGGTCGCCGACGGCATGGTGGTGCGCACCCAGCTCACCTCCCCGGTGGCCAAGAAGGCCCAGGCCGGGATCATGGAGCTGCTCCTGATCAACCATCCGCTGGACTGCCCGACCTGCGACAAGGGCGGCGAGTGCCCGCTGCAGAACCAGGCGCTGTCCACCGGCCGCACCGACTCGCGGTTCCACGAACCCAAGCGTGAGTACGAGAAGCCGATCCACATCTCCAGCCAGGTGCTGCTGGACCGGGAACGGTGCGTGCTGTGCCAGCGCTGCACCCGGTTCTCGGAGGAGATCGCCGGTGACAAGTTCATCGACCTGATGGACCGCTCCTCCGGCGAGCAGATCAACGTGTACCGCGACGACTTCTTCGGTGGCGACGGCACCGGGGACGGCGAGGCCGGCCAGGACGAGGGCGACGTCCCGTTCAACTCGTACTTCTCCGGTAACACCATCCAGATCTGCCCGGTGGGGGCGCTGACCGGTCAGCAGTACCGCTTCCGCGCCCGACCGTTCGACCTGGTGTCCTCGCCGACGATCTGCGAGCACTGCTCGTCGGGTTGCTCGATGCGCGCCGACCACCGCCGCGGCAAGGTGCTGCGCCGGTTGGCCGGGGACGAGCCGGCGGTCAACGAGGAGTGGAACTGTGACAAGGGCCGGTGGGGTTTCCGGTACACCACCGCCTTCGACCGGATCACCAACCCGATGGTCCGCGACGCCGCCTCCGGGGAACTGCGCGAGGCCTCCTGGAGCGAGGCCCTGGCGGTCGCCGCGGAGGGCCTGCTCGCCGCCCGGGACCAGGGTGTGGGTGTGCTCACCGGTGGCCGGGTGACGGTGGAGGACGCGTACGCGTACGCCAAGTTCGCCCGGTTGGCGTTGGGCACCAACGACATCGACTTCCGGGCCCGGCCGCTGTCCACGGAGGAGACCGAGTTCCTCGCCTCGTCGGTCGCGGCGGTGACCGACGCGACGTACCTGGACATCGAGAAGGCCCCGGCCGCGGTGATCGTTGGCCTGGACCCGGAAGAGGAGTGCCCGATCCTCTTCCTGCGGCTGCGTAAGGCCCATCAGAAGAAGCGGCTGAACGTCCTGGCGGTGGCGCCGTTCATCTCCCGCGGGTTCGAGAAGCTGGGCGCCTCCGTGGCGACGGTGGCGCCGGGCGACGAGGCGCGGATCCTGGCCGGCGACGCCCGGATCGCCGAGGCGCTCAGCGCCCCCGGTGCGATCCTGTTCGTCGGCGAGCGGCTGGCCAGCGTCCCCGGCGGCCTGTCCGCCGCGGCGGCGCTCGCCGGGCGTACCGGTGCGAAGCTGGCCTGGGTGCCGCGGCGGGCCGGTGACCGCGGTGCCCTGGACGCGGGCTGCCTGCCGAACCTGCTGCCCGGTGGCCGTCCGGTCACCGACGCGGCGGGTCGCGCGGAGCTGGCGCTGGCCTGGAACGTCGAACCGGACGCGATCCCGGCCGAGGTGGGCCGGGACACCGACGGCATCATCGCCGCCGCCGCGGCCGGTCAGCTCGGGGCGTTGGTGGTGGCCGGCGTCGACCCCGCCGACCTTTCCGACCCGCGCCTGGCCGAGGAGGCGCTCGACCGGGTGCCGTTCCTGGTCAGCCTGGAGTTGCGGCGCAGCGCGGTGAGCCGCCGGGCGAACGTCGTGCTCCCGGTCGCGCCGGCGGTGGAGAAGGCCGGCACGTTCGTCGACTGGGAGGGGCGGCTGCGTACCTTCCCGACGGTGCTGGAGACGACCGCGATGTCCGACGCGCGGGTCCTGGACGCCCTCGCCGCGCTGCTCGGGATCACCCTGGGCACCGGTGAGGTGAACAGCGTGCGCCGCGAGCTGGGCAGTCTGCCGGCGACCCGGGCCGCGCACCCCCAGCCGCCGACGGTGGCACCGGCGGCGCTGCCGCGTACCGGCAGCCACGAGGCGGTCCTGGCCACCTGGCACCATCTGATCGACCTGGGTGCGCTGCTCGACGGCGACGAGGTGCTCGCCGGTACGGCCCGCACGCCGCTGGTGCGGATCGCGAAACCCCTCGCCGAGTCCCTCGGGGTCGCCGAGGGTGAACCGGTGACGGTGAGCACCGACCGGGGCGGCATCACTCTCCCGGTGGCCATCACCGACATGCCGGACGGCGTCGTCTGGCTGCCGACGAACTCGCCGGGCTCGACCCTGCGCCGCAGCCTCGGGGTCACCTCCGGAGCGGTTGTGCGGCTGTCCAGGGGATCGGCCGGGCAGGCCGTGGCCGGCGGCGATGGACTGTCGGCGGCCGAGCGGACCCGGCAGGCCAGCCCCGAGGTCGGGAAGAAGGGAACTCCGTGATCACGCTTGCTCAGGACCCGACGCTGCAGGACTTCGAAAACCAGGTGTGGTGGATTGTCCTGATCAAGCTGGTCGGGCTGTTCGTCCTGCTGTTGTTGTTGACACTTTTCACGATCAACTACGAGCGCAAGGTCGTCGCCCGGATGGCGGTCCGGCCGGGCCCCAACCAGGTCGGTCCCGGCGGTTGGCTGCAGAGCCTGACCGATGGCCTCAAGCTGCCGTTCAAAGAGGAGATCATCCCGAAGACCGCCGACAAGGTGGTCTACTTCATCGCCCCGGTGATCTCGGCGACCTGCGCGTTCACCGCCTTCGCGGTGATCCCATTCGGGCCGATGGTGTCGATCTTCGGTCAGCGCACGCCGCTGCAGTTGACGGACGTGCCGGTGGCGGTGCTGGTGATGCTCGCCGCCGCGTCCATGGGGATCTACGGCATCGTGCTGGCGGGGTGGGCGTCCGGCTCCACCTATCCGCTGCTGGGTGGTCTGCGCTCCAGCGCACAGATGATCTCGTACGAGGTGGCCATGGCGCTGTCCATCGTGGCCGTCTTCATGACCGCCGGCAGCATGTCGACCTCGGAGATCGTGGCGGCGCAGGCCCGCGGCACCACGATAGACATCCGCGGATTCGAGCTCACCACGCCCGGCTGGTACGCGGTGCTGTTGATCCCCAGCTTCATCATCTACTGCATCTCGGCGGTGGGGGAGACCAACCGGGCCCCGTTCGACCTGCCCGAGGCCGAGTCGGAACTGGTCGGTGGCTTCCACACCGAGTACTCCTCCTTCAAGTTCGCGCTGTTCTTCCTGGCCGAGTACATCAACATGATCACCGTGTCGGCGTTGTGCACGACGCTGTTCCTGGGCGGTTGGCGGGCCCCCTGGCCGATCACGTTCTGGTCCGGCGCCAACTCCGGCTGGTGGCCGATGCTCTGGTTCCTGATCAAGGTGTTCATCCTGCTGTTCGGGTTCATCTGGCTGCGGGCGACGCTGCCCCGGTTGCGCTACGACCAGTTCATGCGCTTCGGCTGGAAGATCCTGATCCCGGTCAACCTGGTGTGGATCCTCGGCCTTGCCGGCATCCGGGTCATGCGCGGCGCCGACCTTGACGACCAGCAGCGCCT
>DASVVF010000599.1:0-4460 GCA_036386695.1 Catenuloplanes sp.
GCGGCGGGGTGACGTGCAGGCTGCCGTCGACGATCTCGTACCGGTGGCCGTCCTGGGGAAAGCCGTGCAGATTGGGCTCGGTCCATGGCCCCTCGGGGGCCACCCAGCGCAGTAGCGCGTTCTGTCCTGGCGCCATCCGGACTCACCTCATTCTGACCCGGAGTGTCAGCTTACTCACACACAGTGCTCTCCGGTGAGGTTTGTCGGGGCACCCCGCCCGGCGAACGGCCGACCGGAGTGCCCCGACGACGCGCTCAGGTGGTGTCGCGGGAGCGGGCCCGCAGGGCCCGGACCACGCCGTCGCGGCCCTCGGCGACCAGCCGACGCAACGGCCCCGGCTGCCCGTCGCGGGCCAGCCACCCATCGGTCCCGGCGACCGTCTCGGCACTGACCTGGTACGCCGGGTACGCCAGAATGACGAACTCCTGTGCCGGTTCACTGTCGCGGCGCGCCCACACCCCGTCGACCGCCGCGAAGAAGCGCTCGGCGTACGGGGCCGTCAACTCCACCTGCGTGGGGTGTTGGAAGCCCTGCAGCAGCGCCCGGTGCAACCAGTTCGGCAGCGGCTCCTCGCCGGTCAGCCGGGCCCACACCGCCGCCTTGTTCTCCGCGGTCGGCCGCAGCGCCCGGGCCAGCGCGGCCTCCCGCTCGCCACTGGCCGTCCGGTCGCGGGCCAGCTCGGCGTCGATCTCGTCGGGCTCGGCGGCCCCCTTGGCCGACAGCGACTGCAGCAGCGACCAGCGCAGCTCGGTGTCGATGGTCAGGCCCGCCGGCACGTCGTTGCCGGCCAGCCACCCACGCAGCACCGCCAGGTCCTCGTCGGAACGCGCCGCGGAGGCGTAGGCGCGGGCCCAGGCCAGCTGGAAACCGCCGCCCGGCTCCGCCGCCCGCAACGCCGCCCGCGCGGTGCGGGCCAGCTCCCGCCAACCGGTCGGTGCCCACTGCGGGTCGGCGTAGAACGCCAACGTGCTCGCCGCCTGCCGCAGGGTCGCCGTGATCAGGTTGATGTCGCGCTCCACCGGCAGGCCGGTCAGCACCAGGGCCAGGTAGTCACGGGCCGGCAACTCGGCGTCGCGGACCATGTCCCAGGCGGCGGCCCAGCACAGCGCCCGCGGCAGCGACGACTCGAAACCGGCGATGTGCTGCACCACCGTGGCCATCGAACGGTCATCCAGGCGCAGCTTGGCGTACGTCAGGTCGTCGTCGTTGAGCAGCAGGACGTCCGGCTTGCGCACCCCGACCAGCTGCGGCACCTCGGTCCGTTCCCCCGAGACGTCCACCTCCAGCCGGTCGCGGCGCACCAGCGCCCCATCGGCGTCGAGGTCGTAGAGCCCGACCCCGATGCGGTGGGTGCGCAGCGTCGGATAGTCCGTCGGCGCCTCCTGGAGCACCACCACGCTGGCGTACGTGCCGTCGTCGGCCACCCGCACCGCCGGGCGCAGCGTGTTGACCTGCGCGGTCTCCAGCCACTGCGCCGCGAACTTGCGCAGTTCCCGGCCCGACGCGGCCTCCAGCTCGGTGAGCAGGTCCTCGAACGTGGCGTTGCCCCAGGCGTGCCGGGCGAAGTAGGTCCGCAGCCCGGCCAGGAACGGCTCGATCCCCACGTACGCCACGAGCTGCTTGATGACGCTGGCGCCCTTGGCGTACGTGATGCCGTCGAAGTTGACCTCGACGGCCTCCAGGTCGGGCATCTCGCAGTAGACCGGGTGGGTGGAGGACAACTGGTCCTGCCGGTAACCCCAGTTCTTGCGGACCGACAGGAACGTGGTCCACGCGTCCGAGAACCGGGTGGCGTGGGTGTTGCACCAGTGGCTGGCCCACTCGGCGAACGACTCGTTCAACCACAGGTCGTTCCACCACCGCATGGTCACCAGGTCGCCGAACCACATGTGGGCGAGCTCGTGCAGGATGGTGTTCGCCCGCTGCTCGTACTCGAAGTCGGTGACCTGGGACCGGAAGACGTAGTGCGCCTCGGCGTGGGTGACGCAGCCGAAGTTCTCCATCGCCCCGGCGTTGAAGTCCGGCACCCACAGCTGGTCGTACTTCGGCAACGGGTACCGCATCCCGAACTGCCGGTGGAAGAAGTCGAACCCCTGCGTGGTGATCAGGTGCAGGTCGTCGACGTCCAGATGGGCCGCCATGCTGGCCCGGCAGAAGTACCCCATGTCGATGCCGTCGTGACTGCGGCGCACCTCGTGGTACGGCCCCGCGCACAGCGCGGTGATGTACGTGCTCATCCGCTCCGAGGTGGCGAAGTGCACGGTCCGGACGTTCTCACCGGCCGGCTCCTCGCCGACGGCCGGCATGTTCGACACCACCTTCCAGTGCGCCGGCGCGGTCGCGTGCCAGGTGTAGACGCTCTTCAGGTCCGGCTGATCGAAACAGGCGAAGACCCGCTGCGCGTCGGCCGTCTCGAACTGGCTGTAGAGGTACACCTCCCCGTCGACCGGGTCGACACTGCGGTGCAACCCCTGCCCGCTCGACGAGAACGGGAAATCGGCGTCGAGGACCAGGGTGTTGTCGGCGGCCAGGCCGGTCAACGTCAGCCCCCGCTCGGCCGACCAGCCGGAGGTGTCCAGCGGCGCGCCGTTCAGGGTGGCGGAGCGGATGCCGGCGGCGGCCACCTCGATGAAGGTGCCGGCGCCGGGCTCGGCGCACCCGAAGGTGACCGTGGTGACCGATCGGAAGGTGCGCTCACCGGGCCCCCCGGCTCCATTGGTCAGATCCAGGGCGATGTCGTACCCGGTCACGTCGAGCAGGCGCGCCCGCTCGGCCGCTTCGACCTGGGTGAGGTTCCGCACTCCGGCCACGATCACTCTCCATCCATTACCGTCCCGGCCGCCACCCGCGGTGGCGGCCGGGAGCATCGAGCCGCAGCACGCGACGCACCGAGAAGCCTTGCACGCCACCTTATGCGCCCGGGCGTGGCGGATGTCACCGCGTACGCACGGCGCCTGCCCGACCATGGCCGCGCGCCGGGGGGAGGATTCCAGGGGTGGGGCGAGCGCTTCGCCCCCCGTACGCGAAGGGAAACCGGCGATGAGCGAGCGCGCCACGGTCGACATGTGGTTCGACCCGATCTGCCCCTGGGCCTGGATCACCTCCCGGTGGCTGCTGGAGGTCGAGAAGGTCCGCCCACTCGACGTCCGGTTCAACGTGATGAGCCTGGCGGTCCTGAACGAGGGCCGGGACCTGCCCGAGGAGTACCAGGAGCTGATGCTGCGCGGCTGGGGCCCGGTGCGGATCTGCGTCGCGGCCGCCGAAGCCCACGGTCCGCAGGTGCTGCGTGACCTCTACACCGCCTTCGGCACCCGGATCCACCTCGGCAAGCAGGAACTCAGCGACGAGTTGTACGCCGAGGTCCTGACCGACGTGGGTCTCGATCCGGCGCTGGCCCACGCCGCCGGTGCCACGACGTACGACGACGCCCTGCGGGCCAGTCACAACGCCGGCATGAAACCGGTCGGGACGGATGTCGGCACTCCGGTCGTGCACGCCCCCGGACCGGTCGCCGGGGAAACCGTGGCCTTCTTCGGACCGGTGGTGACCCCCGCACCCAAGGGGGAGGCCGCCGGCCGGTTGTGGGACGGCGTCCTGCTGGTGGCCGGAACCCCCGGCTTCTACGAGCTCAAGCGCAGCCGGGAGTTGGGGCCGATCTTCGACTGACCCGCATCGCCGGGCGGCGGAATCGGCGGATCGGGCGGTGCGGTGCCGATGGGTCCGGTTCCGGAGTTCCCAGGCCAGCGACCGGCATGGGGTCCACGTGACCAGTGTGCTTCGACACTCGTTGCTCCGGGTAACAGCCGCAGCAGCGCTGAGCGCGTGTTCGCCGGACCCGGAGGCACCTCATGGCCGACCCCACACCAGCCCGCTGGCACCGACCGCCCGTGCCGCCGGCACCGACCGCCGCTGCTCCCACCGCCCTCACCTGGGGGGTGGCAGCCGGGGACTGGGATGGCCGCCCACCCCACATCGCCGCGCTGGTGGCCCCGCCCATCGTTGTGACGGCCCTGGTGGCGCCGGTGCCGCCGGTACCGCCGCCGCTGACCCCGCTGCCGGGGCGCGGGCGGCACCGCAGTCCGGCCCGCACCGGCCGGGTGGGCTGATCGGCCTGATCGGCGCCGGCCGCCGACCGGTGGCCGGCCCTTGGCCGCCGCCGGCGCGGATGGGGGTCCACCCGGTGGCGGGCCTGCGGGGTGTCCGTCGTCACGTCGGCGCCCACCGGTAGGTTCCGGGGCATGACGGTCGTGCATCCGATTAACCGGGCCTGGATCACCACGGGCGGCACCGGCGCGCAGAACTACGACGAGTTCGCCGACGAGGCCGAGATCACCGCGATCATCGAGGCCAACCCGCACAGCGCCCTGGCCATCGAGATGCCGCACCGGGCACCCGACAGCGTGGGCCGGTCGTTCCTCGACTGCCTGCCGCAGGCGGCCGGCCGGCTGGCCCGGGCCCAG
>DASVVF010000600.1:0-7183 GCA_036386695.1 Catenuloplanes sp.
GGCGGCGACGTCGCGGGGACGACCCGCTGGCTGGTCCTCGGCGGCATGATCATCGCTGTCCTGCTGGCGGCCCTGCTCTGGCCGGGCCGCGAGGCCGAGCCGGCGCAGAGCCTGGACCAGCAGCTGGCGACCAGGCCGGCCGGTAGTTTCCCGGTGCCCCCGCTGGACCTGCAGGTGCCGCCGAGCCCACGGGCCAGGCGGGCGGTCGCGGAGCGGCTACCGGCGACGGTGGGCGGCGGTACCCCGGCCGGGGAAACCACGCCCGAGCACCCCCACGACGAGAAGGAGGTGTGACGTGGGTACGTTCACCGGCTCTTTCAAGGGCTTCGGGGTGACCTTCTCGCACATGTTCCGCAAGGTCGTCACGACCGACTACCCGTTCAAGCCGCCGCAGTCGGCGCCGCGCTACCACGGGCGGCACATCCTCAACCGGCACCCTGACGGGCTGGAGAAGTGCATCGGCTGCGAGCTGTGCGCCTGGGCCTGCCCGGCCGACGCGATCTACGTCGAGGGGGGCGACAACACCGAGAACGCCCGGTACTCCCCGGGTGAGCGGTACGGCGCCGTCTACCAGATCAACTACGCCCGGTGCATCTTCTGCGGGCTGTGCATCGAGGCGTGCCCGACCCGGTCGCTGACGATGAGCAACGAGTACGAACTGGCCCGTGACTCCCGCCAGGATCTGATCTTCACCAAGGAACAGCTGCTGGCGCCGCTGCTGCCCGGCATGGAACAGCCGCCGCACCCGATGTATCTCGGCGACACCGACCGGGACTACTACGTCGGCGCGCTGACCAACCCGGGCACCTCCGCCGGTGCCGAACGGGCGCCGTGGTCGGACGCCGACACGGCGGACGCCGCGCACAGCACCGGTTCCGCGGACACCACCGACGCCCCGGCCGGCACGATCTCGGGGACCCAGCGGTGAACGGCGCCGTACTGGCCGCCGCGGCCACCCAGGTGTCCGGCGGTGAGCAGGTCACGTTCTGGCTGCTCGGAGGGCTGGCGGTGATCGGCGCCGTCGGCATGGTGCTGGCCCGCAACGCGGTGCACTCCGCGCTCTGGCTGGTGGTCACCATGCTCTGCCTCGGCGTTTTCTACGTCATCCAGGCCGGGCCGTTCATCGGCGCGGTGCAGATCATCGTCTACACCGGCGCGATCATGATGCTGTTCCTGTTCGTGCTGATGCTGGTCGGTCGGGACAACTCGGACTCCCTCATCGAGACGTTGCGGGGGCAGCGGGTCGCCGCGCTGGTGCTGGGTGTCGGCTTCGCCGCGCTGATCGGCAGCGGCCTGTACCGCGCGCTGCGGGGAACCGCCGCGGTCGGCCTGACCCAGGCGAACGAGCCGGGCAACGTGCAGGGCATCGCGAGCCTGCTCTTCACCAAGTACGTGTTCGCCTTCGAGGTGACCTCGGCGCTGCTGATCACCGCCGCGGTCGGCGCGATGATCCTGGCGCACGTCGAGCGCCGCCCCGAGGACCGGGTCACCCAGGTCGACCGGATGCGGGCCCGTTTCCAACCCGGCAACCACCCGGCCCCGAAGGCCGGCCCCGGGGTCTTCGCCACGACCATGTCGGTGGCGGTGCCGGCAAAGCTGCCCGATGGCACCGACGCCGAGCGCAGCATCTCGCCGGTCGTGCCGCAGCGTGAACTGACCGCCTCCGACGCCGCCCCGAAGGGGACCGACAAGTGAGCGCGAGGAGTGCAGCGCAGCGGAGCCCCGCAGTCGCGAACAGAGGAATGGCAGTGAGCGCCAGCAGTGCGGCGCGGCGGAGCACCGCAGCCGCGATCGAAAGGTCGGCACAGTGACGCCTGACTACTACCTGATCCTCGCCGGGGTGCTGTTCACCATCGGCGCCGTGGGTGTGCTGGTGCGCCGCAACGCCATCGTCCTGTTCATGTGCATCGAGCTGATGCTGAACGCGGCGAACCTGGCGCTGGTGACGTTCAGCCGGATCAACGGCACCCTGGACGGGCAGATCATGGCGTTCTTCGTCATGGTCGTCGCTGCGGCCGAGGTCGTGGTGGGCCTGGCCATCATCATGTCGATCTTCCGGACTCGACGCTCCGCGAGCGTCGACGACGCCAACCTGCTGAAGTACTGAGGGGCCCGACAGTGGAACAGACCGAGTGGATCGCCGCGCCCCTGGCTGCCCCGGCGATCGACTTCCCGCCGGCCACCGGCCTGCTCAGCAGCATCTGGCTGCTGGTGGCGCTGCCCGCCGCCAGCGCGGTGATCCTGCTGCTGCTCGGCCGCCGGGCCGACCGCTGGGGGCACTGGCTGGGCTGCGCGAGCGTCGGCGCGGCGTTCGTGCTCGGCGTGACGTACTTCTTCGCCCTGCGCGGGCTGCCGGGCCGGTCGGCTGAGGTGAGCCTCTGGGACTTCATCGCGGTCCCCGGGCTCAACGTCGACTTCGGGATGCTCTTCGACCCGCTCGCCGGCGTCTTCGTCCTGCTCATCACCGGGGTCGGGTTCCTGATCCACGTGTACGCGGTCGGCTACATGGAGCACGACCCCGGGCGCCGGCGGTTCTTCGCGTACTTCAACCTGTTCGTCGCCGCGATGCTGCTGCTGGTCCTCGGCAACAACTACGTGATGCTCTACATCGGCTGGGAGGGCGTCGGGCTGGCGTCGTACCTGCTGATCTCGTTCTGGTACGTCCGGCCGTCGGCGGCCACCGCCGGCAAAAAGGCGTTCCTGATGAACCGGGTCGGTGACGCCGGTTTCGCGATCGCCATCTTCCTGATGTTCGCCACCCTGGGCACCACCCAGTACGACGAGGTCTTCAGCGGCGTCAGCGGGTTGGCCGCCGGCACCGTGCTGGTGCTGGGTCTGCTGCTACTGCTCGGTGCCTGCGGCAAGTCGGGCCAGTTCCCGCTGCAGGCCTGGCTGCCGGACGCGATGGAGGGCCCGACCCCGGTCTCGGCGCTGATCCACGCCGCCACCATGGTGACCGCAGGGGTTTACCTGATCGCCCGGTCCAACCCGATCTTCTCGGCCAACCACACCCTGCAGACCGTGGTGGTCAGCGTGGGGGCGCTCACCCTGGTGATCGGCTGCATCATCGGCTGCGCCAAGGACGACATCAAGCGCATCCTGGCCTGGTCGACGGTGTCGCAGATCGGCTACATGTTCCTCGGCGTCGGGCTCGGCGGCGGGGCGTACGCGCTGGCGATCGTGCACCTTCTGGCGCACGGCTTCTTCAAGGCGAACATGTTCCTCGGGGCCGGCTCGGTGATGCACGGCATGGACGACCAGGTCGACATCCGCCGCTTCGGCGGGCTGCGGAAGTACATGCCGGTCACCTACTTCACGTTCGCCACCGGCTGGCTGGCCATCATCGGCATGTTCCCGTTCTCCGGCTTCTTCTCCAAGGAGCCGATCATCGTGGCGGCCTTCGATCGGGAAGGCTGGACCGGCTGGCTGTTCGGCACGGCGGCGCTGCTGGGCGCGGGGCTGACCGCCTTCTACATGACCCGGTTGTTCGTGCTGACGTTCCACGGCCCCAAGCGGTGGACCGAGGAGATCGACCATCCGCACGAGTCCCCGGCGATCATGACGATCCCGCTGATCCTGCTGGCGGCCGGTTCGGTGGTGGCCGGCTTCCTGCTGGCCACCTCGGTTCCCGCCTGGCTGACCGCCACCGCCGGCCTCGGCGCGCCGGAGGCCGCCCACGCGGCCCGCCTGCCGCACTGGCTGCTGACCGCCCTGTCGCTGCTGGTGACCGTGCTCGGCGCCGGACTGGCCTGGATGTTGTTCCGCAACGGCACCGCGACGGCACCGCAGCCGGCCGGACCGCTGGTCACGGCGGCCCGGCGCAACCTCTACACCGACACCGTCAACGAGGTGGTGTTCGAGAAGCCGGGCATCTTCCTGACCCGCGCGCTGGTCTACCTGGACAACCGCGGCGTCGACGGCGCGGTCAACGGGCTCGCGGCGTCGGTCGGCGGCAGCTCCGGACGGTTGCGCCGGTTGCAGACCGGCTTCGTCCGGTCGTACGCGATGTCCATACTGACCGGCGCGTTGCTGGTCGTGGGGGCATTCCTCGCTCTGCAGCTGGGATGGCTGACGTGACGGACGTCATTCGTTCCGCAGGCCCGCGCGGACCTCGCGCCCACAACGGAGGTAAGGCCGAATAATGCCCGCAGACTTTCCTTACCTACCGGTACTGACGCTGGCGCCCGTGCTCGGTGCGCTGATCGTGGGCTTCCTGCCGCGTAGCCGGGGCAATCTCGCCAAGGTCATCGCGCTCGGCTGGTCGCTGGGCGTGCTGGTCCTGACCGTGCTGATGTGGCTGGCGTTCCAGATCGGCAGCCGCGACCGGCTCCAGTTCCGCGAGTCGTACGAGTGGATCCCGCAGTGGGGGGTGCGGTTCACCTTCGCCGCGGACGGCATCGCGTTGGTGATGCTGATGCTGGTCGCGATCCTCGTACCCCTGGTGATCCTGGCCAGCTGGCACGACGCGGAGCAGAGCCGGCGCTCGGTGCCGGTGTACTTCGCGCTGCTGCTGGTGCTGGAGTCCACCATGCTCGGTGTGTTCGCCGCCGCGGACGTGTTCCTGTTCTACGTCTTCTTCGAGATCATGCTCGTGCCGATGTACTTCCTCATCGGCTCGTACGGCGGCGCCCGACGGCAGTACGCCGCCGTGAAGTTCTTCCTGTACTCATTGGTCGGCGGGCTGTTCATGCTGGCGGCGGTGGTCGGGCTGTGGGTGGTCGCCGGCCGCTCGGGCGCGGACCCGGCGCTGCGGTTCGACTGGCAGACGCTGACCCAGCTGGACCTGGCCACCAACACCGAGCGGTGGCTGTTCCTCGGGTTCTTCATCGCCTTCGCGATCAAGGCGCCGTTCTTCCCGTTCCACACCTGGCTGCCCGACGCCGGCGGGGCCGCCCCGGCCGGCGCGGCGGCGCTGCTGGTCGGGGTGCTGGACAAGGTCGGTACGTTCGGCATCCTGCGGTACTGCCTGCCGTTGTTCCCCGAGGCGTCCAGGTGGTTCGCGCCCTGGGCACTGGGGCTGGCGGTGATCGGCATCATCTACGCCGCCCTGCTGGCGGTCGGGCAGAACGACCTGAAGCGACTGGTGGCGTACACCTCGATCGCGCACTTCGGCTTCATCGGGGTGGGCATCTTCGCGTTCACCACCCAGGCCGGCACCGGCGCGGTGCTCTACATGGTCAACCACGGCCTGGCCACCGGCATGCTGTTCCTGGTGGTGGGGATGTTCGTGGCCCGCCGGGGCTCGGCGCTGGTCAGCGACTTCGGTGGGGCGGGCAAGCTGGTGCCGGTGCTGGCCGGGATGCTCTTCTTCGCCGGTATGGCCTCGCTCGCGCTGCCCGGCACGGCGCCGTTCGTCAGCGAGTTCCTGGTCCTGCTGGGCACCTTCACGGTGAACAAGCCGGTGGCGGTGATCGCCACGGTGGGCATCATCCTGGCCGCCGCCTACGTGTTGTGGATGGTGCAGCGCACCACCCAGGGGACGCTGAACCCGGCACTGTCGTCGGTGGAGGGGATGAGCCGCGACATCAGCCTGCGGGAGAAGTTCGTGGTGGCCCCGCTGATCGTGCTCCTGCTGGTGCTGGGCTTCTACCCCAAGCCGGTCACGGACGTGATCAGCCCGGCGGTCCAGGCGACGATGCAGGAGGTCGGCAGCAAGGACCCAGCGCCCACGGTCGGCACCGCGGAGGCGGCCCGGTGAGTCCGAGGAGCGTAGCGAGTCCCGGAAGCGTAGCGAACGAAAAGGTGGCGCCGTAGTCATGGAGAACATCCAGCTTCCCCCGATCAACTACGCGGCGCTGGCGCCGATGTTGATCCTTTTCGGCGCCGCCTGCCTCGGGGTGTTGATCGAGGCGTTCGTGCCCCGGGGGGGCCGGCACTGGACCCAGCTGGGGTTGTCGCTGGGGGCACTGGCCGGCGCGCTCGCCGCGATCGTCGCCGTCGGGGACGCCCGCCTGGTGACCGCCGGCGGCGCGATCGCCGTCGACGGCCCGACCCTGTTCCTGCAGGGCACGATCGTCGTGCTGGGCCTGGTGGCGATGCTGATGATCGGTGAACGCTCGGTCCAGAACGGTGGGGCGTTCGTCGCCGAGGCCGCGATGACCGTCGGCTCGGTCGGGGACCAGCGCCAGGCGGTCCGCACGCCGGGGACCACCGAGGTGTACCCGCTGTCGCTGTTCGCCCTCGGCGGCATGCTGCTGTTCGTGGCGGCCAACGACCTGCTGACCATGTTCGTCGCCCTAGAGGTGTTCTCGCTGCCGCTGTACCTGCTCTGCGCGCTGGCCCGCCGCCGGCGGCTGCTGAGCCAGGAGGCGGCCCTGAAGTACTTCCTGCTGGGCTCGTACGCGTCGGCGTTCTTCCTGTTCGGGGTCGCGCTGATCTACGGCTTCGCCGGCGCCGTCGACTTCGGGGCGGTGCACGCCGCGGTCGGCACCTCGGCGCGCAGCGAGATCCTGCTCTACGCCGGCCTGGCGTTGCTGGCGATCGGGCTGCTGTTCAAGACGGCGGCCGTGCCGTTCCACGTGTGGACCCCGGACGTCTACCAGGGTGCCCCCACGCCGGTCACCGCCCTGATGGCGGCCTGCACGAAGGTGGCCGCGTTCGGGGCGCTGCTGCGGGTGCTGTACGTGGCGTTCGAGGGCACCGCCTGGGACTTCAAGCCGGTCCTGGGCACCATCGCGGTGCTCACCATGCTGATCGGCGCGGTGCTGGCGGTGACCCAGACCGACATCAAGCGGCTGCTGGCCTACTCGTCCATCGCGAACGCCGGCTACCTTCTGGTCGGCGTGCTGGCGCTGTCCCGCGACGGGCTGTCCAGCACGATGTTCTACCTGGTGGCGTACGGCTTCACGGTGCTGGCCGCGTTCGGCGTGGTGACGCTGGTGCGCGACGCGGACGGCGAGGCGACGCACCTGTCGCGCTGGGCCGGGCTGGGCCGCCGGTCGCCGTTGTTCGCCGCGGTGTTCACGTTCGTCCTGCTGGCTTTCGCCGGTATCCCGGTGACCAGCGGGTTCATGGGCAAGTTCGCGGTGTTCGGGGCGGCGCTGGCCGACGGGCAGACCTGGCTGGTGATCGCCGGTGTGGTCTCCAGCATGATCCTGGCGTTCCCGTACCTGCGGGTCGTGGTGATGATGTGGCTCTCCGAGCCGGGCGAGTCCACGCCGACGGTCACCGTGCCCGGCGGCCT
>DASVVF010000601.1:0-7213 GCA_036386695.1 Catenuloplanes sp.
TCCCCGGCGCTGGTGTTGCGGGCCGGCAGCAGGATGCTGGCGCCGTACCGCAGCGGGCGGGTGCCGGCGTTCAGTTGTGCGCGATGCGGGGTCTGCAGGATGGCCCGCGGGCACCGTCGGGCCCCGGGCCGGCACGGCGCCGGAAAGGCGGCCGCGGACCCGCTGCCCTGGGCGACGGGCAGGACGGCACCGCCGGCCGCCGCCTGCACCACGGCGTTGTTGTCGTTGCCGCTGTTGTCGGTGACCGCGCCGTTGAGGACGAACGGGTCGAAACGGTAGAAGACCACTCCCTGACTGCCGGCGATCCGGGCCGTGGTGGCCAGCCGGGCGGTGCTGGCCGCGCGGGCGCTGCCCACGGCCAGGGCGGCCAGCCCGGTGCCCGCCGCGTCGGCGGCGGCGCTGAGCGGTCCGGCCGTGCTGAGCGGTCGGGCCGTGCTGAGCGGTCCGGCGGCGCTGAGCGGTCCGGCGGCGGCGGGCGGTCCGGCGGCGGCCGGCGACGCCGCCGGACCGGAGGCGGCCAGGAGCACGGCGACGGACAACGCGGAGAGGGGCCCGGCTAGGTGGAGGCGTACGCGCTTCATGCGGCTATCGTATGGTAAGTCCGTTTTCCTGGCCGGCTATCCGGCCCGAGTCGCCAACCGCGCCGTGACCGTCGCTCCGGCGGCCGGGTCGAAGCCGACGGTCAGACTGCCACCGTGCCGTTCGGCGGTGACGTCGGCGAGCAGCATCCACAGGGCGGTGCTGCGCCGGCGGGCGGGCGGGCCCGCCAACGCCAGCGTGCTGGCCAGCAGATGTTCCTCGGTGAGCGCCTCGGCCTGGCGGCCCAGGGCGGTGATCGTCCAGCCGTCGGCCGTCGGTTCGGCGCTCAGCTGGGCGCGCCGGTCGGCGGCGTGCCCGATCACCACCCCGGCCAGCACGTACACCAGCTGACGCAGCAGGCCGGCGTCTCCGCGTACCGCCGGGCCGGTCGCCACGTCCACCTCGACGACCGCGCCGGGTTCGGCGGCGGTCAGCTCGTCGGCGGCCTCGCGGACCAGTGTCGGAACCTCCACCGCGGTCAGGGCCAGCGACAGGTCGCCGGTCTCCAGGCGGCTGATCAGCATCAGGTCCTCGACCAGGGTCAGCATGCGCGCGGTGCCGCGCTGCACGGCCGCCAGCGCGAGCGGACGCTCCGACGGCGCCAGCTCGTCGCTGGACAGGCTGTCCGTGAATGACGCGATGGAGGCCAGCGGCGTTCGGAGCTCGTGGGAGACAACGGACAGAAACCGCGCCTTGCGGGCCGCGAAAGCGGCGACGTGGCGGGCGTTGTCCGCTTCGGTGTCGTCGGTCGCGTGCGGAGAAAGGCTGACGCGTTGGCCCTGGGGTCGGGTCACGGGATCCTCGCGGACCAGCCCCGGCGGCGGATAGGCACGCTAAACTATAACTGTGAGTATCTGAAAAGATGCGCCACGTTACTGTGGTTTTTGACGGCATCGTCATCGCCCGCGGCTCTCGCGGGTGACAGCGGGGACGCTGACCGGTCCGGGCGGTAGAGCGGTGACCCCGCCTCCGTGCCGCGGTCGGCGACGCGTTGGCCGACGCGGAGGGGGAGTGGGGCTGTGAGCAGACCCAGCGAGGTGACCGGGTGAGTCGGCTACTGGTGGTAGAGGATGACCCGGACATCGCACTGGCGTTGCGCCTGCTGTTCAGCCGGGCCGGCTACGACGTCGCTCACGCCGGCGACGGGCGCAGCGGGCTGAAAGAGGCGTACTCGGAACACCCTGACCTCGTGGTGCTCGACGTCGGCCTGCCCGAGATGGACGGCTGGCAGGTCCTGGAACGGCTACGCGACGTCAGTGACGTGCCGGTGCTGGTGTTGACCGCGCACGGCCAGGAGGCCGAGAAGGTCCGCGGCCTGCGGGGCGGCGCCGACGACTACCTCACCAAGCCGTTCGCCAACGCCGAGTTGCTGGCCCGGGTCGAGGCGCTGTTGCGGCGCTCGTCCAGCGGCCAGAACCAGTGGGCCAGCCAGGTGTACGACGACGGCCTGGTGCATCTGGACCCGACCCGACGACGCGTCTACGTCAAGGGTGCGGAGGTCCGGCTCACGCCGACCGAGTTCCGGCTGCTCAACGCCCTGGTCCGGCACGCCGGCGCGGTACTGAGCCCGAATCAGCTGCTCACCCAGGCGTGGGACGACCCGACCGGGATCGGTCAGGAGCGGGTGAAGTTCGCCGTGCTGCGGTTACGGCGCAAGCTCGGCTGGTCAGACCCGGATGAATCGCCCATCGAGTCGGTACGGGGCTTCGGCTACAAGTACCGCAAGGCCAGCGGGGACTGACTTTTCTCAGCTGAAGGGGGGCGCCCGCCGATAGGGCTTCCCCAATTCGAGCACGGGGGAAAACTGTGGAGAGCCTGGACGAGATCGTCGGTGAATTCCTCGTGGAGAGCCACGAGAACCTGCTGCAGCTCGACCGGGACCTGGTCGCGCTGGAGCAGCAGCCACAGTCCCGGGAGTTGATATCGCGGATCTTCCGGAGGCTGGACACCATCCGGGGAGCCAGCGGCTTTCTGGCCTTCTCCCGGCTTGAGACGCTGACCCACGCCGGGCAGTCGCTGCTGTCCCGACTGCGCGACGGGGGACAGGAGGTCACCGCGGACACCGTTGCGACAGTGGCCGTACTGATCGAGGCGGTCCGGGAATTGCTCGCCGCCATCGAGCGGACCGGCGACGAGGGTGACGTCGACGTGCGGGAGATCATCCTCGCGGTCAACCGTCAGCTGATCGACGGCCCGGTCGACCGCCCGGCCGCCGCGCCGGGCGGCGCCCACCGGGCCGTCGTCGACCCCTCTCCGGCGGTCGACCCAGCCGGGCCGCCGCCCCCCAGCCCGGCCCCGCCGGGGCTCAGCGACGGTGCGCCGGGGCTCAGCGACGGTGCGCCGGGGCTCAGCGACGGTGCGCCGGGGCTCAGCGACCGTGCGCCGGGGCTCAGCGATCGCGCGCCGGGCCTCAGCGGCGGTGCGCCGTCCGGGACGCCGGTGCCGTTGGTCGAGTCGCCCCGCCGGGAGCTTCCCGAACCCACCGCCGACCAGCGCCGCCCGCTCGGCGAGATGCTGGTGGAGACCGGCGCCACCTCATCGTCGGACGTGGCCTCGGCCCTCGCGCGCCAACTCGACGGCGACGAACGCAAGCTCGGCACGATCCTGCTCGACGAGGGTAAGGCCGCGCCCACCGCCGTCACCGAGGCGTTGCAGGCGCAGGCGCCCCGGCGTAGCGCGGCGGAGAAGACCGTCCGCGTCGACGTCGAACTGCTCGACGGGCTGGTAGGGCTGGTCGGCGAGCTGGTGCTGGCCCGCAACCAGCTGGTCCGCGGGGTCACCGACGCCGGCGACCCGGTGCTGGCCCGCACCGCGCAGCGACTGGGGGCGATCGCCGGCGAACTGCAGGACGGGATCATGAAAACCCGGATGCAGGCGATCGACCACCTCTTCGGTGAACTGCCCCGGCTGGTGCGCGACCTGAGCAACAGCCTGGACAAGCAGGTCCGTCTGGTCATCCAGGGGCAGCAGACCGAACTCGACCGCACCCTGCTGGAGGCGGTCCGGGACCCGGTGGCCCACCTGGTGCGCAATGCCGTCCAGCACGGGATCGAGGCCCCGGTCGAACGCATCGCCAAGGGCAAGGACCCGGAGGGCGTGCTCACCCTGCGGGCATTCCATGAGGGCGCGAACGTCACGGTCGAGGTGGCCGACGACGGCGCCGGCCTCGACGTCGAGTGGATCGCCTCCGGCATGGACGACGTCAAGTCGAACATTGAACGGATCGGTGGCGCGGTCGCCGTCGAAACCGTCCCGGGGCAGGGCGCCGTCCGCCGGCTGACCATCCCGGAGACCCTCGCGGTCATCCAGGCGCTCACCGTCGACTGCGGCGAGCAGCGCTACGTGCTGCCGAAGGCGTCCGTGCTGGAACTGGTCTTCATCGACGGCCAGCAGACCAGGATCGAGTACGCCGAAGCGGCGCCGGTCTACCGGCTGCGTGGCATGCTGCTGCCGCTGGTGCGCCTCGACCGGGTCCTGGGCCTGCAGGTCGGCGGGGACGAGGGTGTCTACGTCGTCGTGCTGCAGGCGGAAGGCCGCCGGTTCGGGCTGGTCGTCGACCGGATCCTCAACACCGAGGAGATCGTCGTCAAGGCGCTGCACACCCGGTTCAAGGACGTCGGGTTGTACGCCGGCGCCACCATCCTGGCCGACGGCAAGGTCGGGCTGATCCTCGACCCGCAGACCCTGGCCCGACGCTCCGACCTGGGCTCCGTCGGCGTCCCGGCCGCCACCGACCCGCCAACCGCCGAGGACCGTCCGGGCGGCGGTTCCACCGGCGCCGGCAGCGCGCAGCCCCTCCTGGTGACCGCCGTCGGCGATCGCCGGGTGGCCATCCCGCTCGACCCGGACACCCGGCTGGCGGAGTTCCCCCGGGACCGGATCCAGCGCGTCGGCGCCCGCGAGGTGGTCCAGTACGAGGGGCAGGTGCTGCCGCTGATGCGATTGTCGAACCTGCTCGGGGCGTATCAGGAGGAGTCCACCGGTGACGGTGACACCGTCTCGGTGGTCGTCTACAGCGACGGGGAGCGCCGGGTCGCCCTGGTCGTCGACCGGATCGTGGATCTGGCGCCGGACCCGCAGGGAACGCACCGCGACGAGGGCGCCACCGGAGCGGGCCGGCACGCCGCCAGCCGGCAGCGGGCGGCCGAGCTGCTCGACGTACGCAAGGCGATCCTCGCGGCCGACCCGAACATCTACAACGAGCAGCCGGATCTCGTGGCCGCCGCCGTCGCCACCCGCGCCGAGCTTTCGGAGTGATGGAAATGTACAGCCTCGTCAGTGCACCGGTGCTCGGCTTCGACCTGACCCGGTTGCAGGGCGGTGCGGCAGCGGCCGAGGTGCTGCTGCGCGCGTTGCGGCTGTCCGCCGACGACCTGCCCGTACTGGCGCGGCAGTTGCCGGACGAAGGGATCCGGGCGCCGCTGTGGTTACAGGTGGACAGTGCGGCCCGGCGGGTGCCGACGCTGCGCGGGATCGCCCTGGACGACGACCCGGCCGGAGCGTTGGCGCTGGTCGAACGGGCCCCGATCGGCACCGTCGACTCGCTGCTGACCTGCGTGCGGTACGACGTGATGTCGTGGACGTGGTCGGGCACCGGCCGGGCCGCGGAACAGAGCGCGACCGCGGGGGCGGCCACCGCCGTCCTCTGCGACGCGGTCGTCGCCTCGTACCTGCGGGAGGTTCTCGACGAACCGACCCGCCGCCGGCTCGGCGCCGGGTGGGTGGCCGCGGTCCGCGGGCTGCCGGCCGGGCCTCCCGTCGACCTCGGCCCGCACCACTACGCCGTGTCGAATCTGCTGGAGCGGCTGCGGTCGGTGCGCCACGCTGAGTTGCGCCGGCTCGTCCAGGCCGCCGACGACGCCCGGCGCAACGTGGGTGGATGGTCGCCGGCGGTGCACTCCGCGTCCTGGGCCGCCTACCTGTCCGATCGGGTCCGCACCGCGGCCGCCGCCCAGATGCTCCTCGTGCAGGCCGTCGACAACGGCGGAATTCCGTTGGCGGACCGGGCCGGCGGGGTCTGGAACATGGTCAGCGGCGCCGTGCAGGCGCTGGTCGTACGGGATCTGCTCGACAACGCCAGCGTCCACCGGCTGCTCTCGCCGGTCATCGCCGCGCTGGGCCCCGGCTGGCTCGGCGAGTCCGGGCTGGGCTGACCGGGGTTGGCGGGCCGGGCTGACCGGGGTTGGACCGGGGCGGTGATCCGGGTGGGTGGCCCGGCACCTAGCCGTCCGCGTTCGACGGCTGGGTCGGTGGTCCTCCGGAGTGCTTGTCCCGGTCGCCGTAGCCGTTCGTCACCACGCGCAGGCCGGCCAGCATCACCGCCGCGATCGGCACGGCGATGACGAACCGGATGAGCGCGCTGGTCAGGTCCAGGTCCTCGGTGACGAAGGTCCGGTAGAGCGCCGGGCTGGTCATCACCAGCGCCAACAGCAGCGCGGACGGGCGGATCAGACCCATGGTCATCGCCCCCGCCGACGACGACGCTTCACAGCGGACCCGGTCCCGGCCATCCGCTCACAGAGCAGGGCCGCCCAGGTGTGCCGGTCGGCGGGCTGGCCGTCGACCGCCACGATCGGCACGCCCAGGTGCAGCACGCTGGCCGGGTCGCCGGTATCGGCGGTCCCGTACACCGCGATGGCCTCCACGTCGCCCAGGGCGCGCAGGTGGTTGCGGGTGTCGGCGGTCTTGCGGGTGGCGTCGACGACCGCCCACACCGCGGTGGCGCCGAGCGCGTCGCAGATGTCGCGGGCCCACTGCGCGTTCATCCCGGTGACCGGGGCATCGAGCACCACCACGTACGGGGTGTCGGCGCGGTGGATGCGGCGGGCCTTGCGCTGTGCTTCCGCCGGCCCGGAAATCGTGCGGGCGGAGTGGATTCCGGTACCGGCGGCCGAAGGGCCGGCCAACAGCAGCCGGGAGGCGTCCAGCCGGAGCTCTTCGGCCACCCGTTGCGCCACCGGCAGCGCGTGCGCCACCGCACCGGCGACGACCAGGATCTCGCCGGCCCGGTCCGGAGCGGCCGGCGGTTCCGGCAACGTGGCCAGCGCCGCGAGTACCTGGCCGTAGGAATCGTCCCCGGTGACCAGGGCGGCGAGCGGCTCCGGCAGGCCCAGCGCGAGCAGGCTCACCGCCAGTGGCTCCGGACGCCGGACCAGCGGCCGTACCGGGGCGGCCGGCGTGCCGGCGGGTCCGGTGGTGGCCGGGAGGTTGGGGGGCGGCGGCCCGGCCGGGGTCAGACCGGCCAGCGACTCGACCAGGGTCAGACCGGCCAGAGAGTCGTCCGGGGTCAGGTCGGCCAGCGGCCCGGCCGGGGTGGCGTCGAGTGGTGGGGCGGCCGGGGTCGGGTCGAGTGGTGGGGCGGCCGGGGAACGTGGTGGGGCCGCGCCGTAGGTGCCGTTCACCGCCGGGGTGGTGACCGTTGCCGGGCGGAACGGGCGAACCGCGGGCGGGCGGGGCCGGGTTGCCCGGGACCCGTCGCCCCGATCACCGGGGCCGGACCGGGAGGGTGCCGGGGCGCCGTTGTCCGGCGTCGCCGGTTGACCGCGCACCGGGGCGGTGCGTGCGGCGGCCGGTTGTTCGGCGCCGACGCCGCCGAACGCGGCCATCACCGTGGCGAACGCGTTGCCACTTGTCG
>DASVVF010000602.1:0-3906 GCA_036386695.1 Catenuloplanes sp.
TCGGTGCAGGTCGCGCCCGGCCAGCACGAGTGGCCGGCCCCCCGCCCGGGTCACCAGCTCCGCCGCCGACACCGCGTCGGCGGCCACCCGGACCACCTCCACCCCGACGAGGTGCGCGGCCAGCCCCCACGGCGTTGCCGCCTGCGCCGGGTTGGCACGGGCGGCCAACTCCACCACCAGCGGCCGGCCCAGCCCGGTCAGGCTGCCCTCGACCCGCACGGCACGCCGGGCCGCCGCGTACCCCAGGTCCGGGTCGGGCCCGCTCGCCGCGTACCTCGGGTCCAGGTCGGGCCCGCTCGCCGCGTACCCCGGGTCCGGGTCGGGCCCGCCCGCCGGCCGCGCCCACCGGGCCAGCTCGGCGTTGCGGGTGCCGGCCTGCTCCAACCGGGCCCGAGGCAGCGTGCCGTCGCCCACCGCCGCCGCGATCGTGACCACCACGCGCTCGACGAGGTCGGCGTCGATCCGGGCCCCCAGGCAGAGCAGATCGGCGCCGGCCCGCAGCGCCGCCACCGCCGCCGCGCCGATGCCCCCGACGACCGGGGCGGCCCCGCGCATCTCCAGCGCGTCGGTCACCACCACTCCGGTGAAGCCCAACTCGCGGCGCAGCAGATCCTCCAGCGCCGCCCGGCTGAACGTCGCCGGCGCGTCGCCGGTCAGCGCCGGCACCCTGATGTGGGCGGTCATCACCGACCTGGCCCCCGCCGCGAACGCCGCCGCGAACGGCGGCAGGTCGCGCCGGCGCAGCACGTCCAGCGGTACGTCGACCGTCGGCAGCTCCAGGTGCGAGTCGGTGACCGTGGCCCCGTGCCCGGGAAAATGCTTCGCGCAGGCCGCCACCCCGACCGCCTGCAGCCCGGTCACCGCGGCGGCGGTGTGCGCCGCCACCAGCCCGGCGTCCGCCCCGAACGACCGGGTGCCGATGATCGGGTTGTCGTCGGCGGTGTTGACGTCCACGGTCGGCGCCAGGTCCACGGTGATCCCCACCGCGGCCAGGTCCGCGCCGATGGCCGCGTACACCCGCCGGGTCAGCTCGACGTCGTCCACCACCCCGAGCGCCGCGTTGCCCGGGTACGGACTCCCGGTGGCGTGGGCCAGCCGGGTCACGTCGCCGCCCTCCTCGTCCACGGCCACCAGTACGTCGCCGCGGGCCCCGCGCAGGGCCCGGGTCAGCGCGGCCACCTGTCGCCCGTCGGCGACGTTGCCGGCGAACAGCAGCTGCCCGGCCAACCCGTCGGCGACCAGGTCACCCGCCCACCCGGGCAGGACCTGGCCGGGAAACGACCCGAGCAGGGTGCCCAGGATGAGCCGGCGCAGACCCGGGTCGACGGCCACCGTCAGACCAGGTCGCGTTGCCGGAAGGTGTGGAACGCCGCGCCCAGCAACCCGGCGAGCAGCACGGCGAAGACCACGGCCGCGTTGACCCAGGTGATCTCGTCGACGCAGAAGTCGGTCCCGCAGCGGGAGCTGACGTCCAGCGCGCCGTCCATCCACGCGGCGAGGTACGACGAGAGCATCCAGGCGTCCGCGGGGGCGTCGACGATCGTCATCACCACCCGGGCACCGCCCTCCCACACCACGGTGTACGCCGCGACGACACCCAACGCGGCCGCCGTGTGCCTACCCAGTGTGGCGATCGCGAAACCGCCCGCGGTGGCCACCAGGGTGGTCACCAGACCCCGCCCGGCGGTCAACGCCACCGATCCCCACAGCGCGCCGTCGATCCGCCCGGCCAGCCCGGCGAACGCCGCGATCAGCCGGAACACCCCGATGTACAGCACGGTGGCGACCACCGCGCTGACCCCGACCGCCGCCAGCACCGCGGCCAACTTGGCCCCCAGCACCCGCAGCCGGCGGGTCTCCCAGAGCAGCAGATTGACCATGCCACCGGAGGCCAGCTCCGCACCGACGAAGGAGGCGCCGATCAGGAACCCGAACAGCGTCAGGAAGGCGGTGAGGAAGAACAGCAGACCGCGGATCTCACCGGCGAAGACGAACGCCCCCTGCACGTAGTTCTCCGAGCGGATGCTGTCGAGGTCCGGCTCCCGGCACTCCCGGGGAAACTGGCCGCGGACCTGCTCCGGGGTGCCCGGCAGTCGGGCCCGTTGGCATTCCCGGTAGTAGTCGAGCTCCTGGTGCCGGGCCAGGTCCGCGGCGTGCGCGGCCCGGGCGAGCTCGCTGGCCGAGGGCCGGTCGGAGGCGGCCAGCGTGGTGGCCGCGGTGATGGCGAACGCGCCCAGCAGCACCACCACCATGATCTGGATGAACCGGCGGGCGGCCAGCCGGCTCAACTCCGCGCGTAGCAGGTTCACCGCCGAGCCTCCGGTCCTGAATAGCTGGTCCGGGAGCCGATGGTGACCGGTGGCCGGGAATCCAGGTCGATCACTCCCGGGCCGCTCGCCCGGATGTCGTCCACCTGTCGTGGCGCGTCGGCGCCGGTCAGGTCGAGGAAGACAGCCTCCAGATCCGGGGTCAACGGGGTCAGCTCGCGGACCCACAACCGTTCCCCGGCCAGGATCTCGGTGACCACGGCCGGGTCGTCGACCGCCGAGACGACCAGGAAGCCGTCGTGGTCGACGACCGGCAGGCCGGCCGCGCGCAGCAGCTCCGAGGCCCGGTCCTGCCCGTCGACCCGGACCCGTACCTGCCGGGTGTCGTGCTCGGCGAGAACCCGCGCGACCGGCCCGGACATCACCCGGCGCCCCCGCGAGATGATCGTCACTGAGTCGCAGACCTGCTCGATCTCGGCCAGGATGTGGCTGGAGACCAGCACCGTCACGCCGGTGGCGGCCAGCTGCCGGGTCAGATCGCGCATCTCCCGGATGCCGGCCGGGTCCAGGCCGTTGGCCGGCTCGTCCAGGATCAGCAGCTCCGGGTCCTTGAGCAGGGCCGAGGCCACCGCCAGCCGCTGCTTCATGCCCAGCGAGTAGGCCGCGATCCGTTCGTCGGCCCGGTCCCGCATGCCGACCTGCTCCAGCACCCGGTCCACCCGCTCCGGTGCCACGCCGCCGGCGGTGGCCAGCAGCCGCAGCGTGCGCCGGCCGGTGAAGTTCGGGAAGAACCGTGGGCTCTCCACGATCGCGCCCAGGCGGGCCGCCACCGCGGGCAGCTCCGCCGGCGCCCGGTGCCCCAGCACCCGCAGCTCACCGGCGTCCGCCCGGACCAGGCCCAGCAGGGCACGCAGCGTGGTGGTCTTGCCCGAGCCGTTCGGGCCGAGGAAGCCGTGCACCTCACCGGTCTCGACCCGCATGTCGAAGCCGTCCAGGGCGACCCGGTCGGCCCGCCTGCCCCGCCGGAACGTCTTTCGAAGTCCCTCGATCTCCACAACCGCCGTCATCTGTCCCCCGCGCTGGCCGGTGTCGCCCCATTGGCGCCACAGGGTACGAGATGCCGGCCACCCGTGGGGCCCGGGGAGTTGCGTGGTTGGATGGTCACGTGCCAGAGGCCGGACGCTCCCCTCAGACATTCCCCGCCGTCGTGACAGCAGCGGCCCCACCCGTCGCCGACCCGTCGATCGACGAGGACGTGGTGATCGACCTGGATCGGGTCGGCGTCCTGCGCTCCGGCGCGCACCTGCTGCGCAACGTCAGCTGGCGGGTCGAGCTGGACGAGCGGTGGGTGGTCCTCGGGCCCAACGGCGCCGGCAAGACCACACTGCTCAACCTGGCCGCCGCCCGGACGCACCCCAGTCGCGGCACCGCCCGGGTGCTCGGCGAGCGGATCGGTCGCACCGACGTCAACGAGCTGCGGACCAGGGTCGGGCTGTCCACCGCCGCCCTGGCCGAGCGCATCCCGGCCGAGGAGCGGGTGCTCGACGTCGTCGTCACCGCCGCCTGGTCGGTGGTGGGCCGGTGGCGGGAGAGTTACGACCCCCAGGACGAGCGGCGGGCCCGGGACCTGCTCGACCAG
>DASVVF010000603.1:0-1886 GCA_036386695.1 Catenuloplanes sp.
GACCGGGGCGGCGGCGGAGCGGCGGCGGTCCCGCCACAATCGGATCCGCTCCTTGCGGTGCTCCAGCATCGTGTAGAGCGTCGGGACGAGGATCAACGTCAACAGGGTCGAGCTGACCAGGCCGCCGATCACCACGATGGCCAGCGGTTGGGAGATGAAGCTCCCCTCGCCGGTCAGCCCCAGGGCCATCGGCAGCAAGGCGAAGATGGTGGCGATGGCGGTCATCAGGATCGGCCGGAGGCGGTGCCGACCACCCTCGATGACGGCTTCCCGCACCCCCATGCCCTGGGCCCGGTACTGGTTGACCAGGTCCATCAGGACGATCGCGTTCGTCACGACGATCCCGACCAGCATCAGGACGCCGATCAGGGCGGGCACCCCCAACGGGGTGTTGGTGAGCAGGAGCAGGCCGATCGCCCCGGTCGCCGCGAACGGGATCGACACCAGCAGGATCAGCGGCTGGGCCAGGCTGCGGAAGGCGGCCGCCATGATCAGGAAGACGATGGCGATGGCGGCCAGCACGGCCAGTCCCAGATCGCCGAACGCCTCCTGCTGCTCGGCGCTGACCCCGCCGATCCGGAAACTCGCACCGGGCGGCAGGTCGAGGGCGTTCAGCCGGGTGGTCAACGCCTCGGTGACCGCGCCGATGTTCGACCCGGTGGCGGTGCCGGTCACCGTGGCGCTGCGACTGCCGTCGATGCGGGTCACCTCGACCGGCCCGCGGACCTCCCGCACGTCGGCGACGTCGTCCAGGGTGCGCCCGGCGGCCGGCGGCCCGATCGGCAGGGCACGCAGCTGCACCAGGGTGGCCGGTGCGCTGCCGGCGCGCAGGACGACGTCGAGCTGTTCGTTGTCGATGGAGACCTCACCGAGCGGGCTGCCGCGAAACGCCTGCGCGACCTGCTGGCCGATCGCCGCCTCGGAGATTGCGACGCGGGCGGCGGCCGGGCGGTCGACCACCACGTCGATCCGGGGGGTGCTCTCGGCCAGGCTGGTGTCGACCTCGGTGACGCCGGCGACACCGACCATGACCCGGCGCACCTGCTCGGTCGCCCCGCCCAGCGCCGGCAGATCGGCCCCCTGCACCACCACCTCAAGCTGGTCGGCGTTGACACCGCGGCCACCGCCGCCGGGGGTGAGGGTCAGCTCACCGGCATCGGTCAACCGCGCCAACTCGCCGCGCAACTGCTCCTCGACGACGCCGGCGTCGGCGTCGTCGCCCACCGCCACCGCGAACCGGGCACTGTTGGCCGCCGCCCCGCCGGCGAACGGGTTGAACTCGCCGCTGCCGATGGTGACCTGATACGAGTCGACGTCGTCGCGACGGGCCAGGATCCGCTCCACCTGGCGGGCCGCCGCGTCGGTCGTGGTCATGCTGGCGCCGATCGGAAGCTGCTGGGTGATGGTGAGGGTGTCCTCACCGGACTGGTCGAGGAAGTTCGTCTCCAGCTGGGTGGCCAGCCCGAAGGTGCCCAGCAGGACCAGGACCCCGGCGGTCAGGGTGACCAGCCGCCGCCGCACGGCGAACCGGATAACCGGCAGATACCCGCGCTGCAGCGGGCTGCGCAACTCCTGTTGCTCGGCGGCGCGGCGCACGGCCCCCTCGTCGGAGCCGGTCGAGGCCGGTCGCAGGAACCAGTACGCCAGGACCGGCACCACCGTCAGCGACACCACCAGCGACGCCACCAGGGCCACCGTCACGGTGACCGCGAACGGTGCGAAGAGCTGACCGACGAACCCGCCGACCAGGGCGATCGGGGCGAACACCGCCACCGTGGTGAGGGTGGAGGCGACCACCGCTCCGGCGACCTCGCGGACGGCGTCCAGGATGGCGCGGGTCTTCTGCTCCCCGTACCCCAGATGCCGTTTGATGTTCTCCAGGACGA